>NZ_AKJJ01000051.1:0-192323 GCF_000282395.1 Pseudomonas sp. GM55
CCAGCGAAGGCGTTTTCAAGAACACAAAAAAACCCGCCGATGATCACTCATCGACGGGTTTCTTTTTACCGGCTAACGCTTAGATCGCGCCACGCTCACGCAGCAGACCCAGTACTTGCTTGACGCCTTCTTCCAGCGACACGGACTGAGTGTCGATGACCAGATCGGCATCCAGCGGTACGTCGTACGGGAAGGACTCGCCCGGGATGTTATCCCCGGCCGCTGCGTACAGGCCTTGCGGATCACGCTCGGCGCAGACCGTTGGCGAAGCCTGGACGTAGACCGTCAGCAGACGTTCCTTGCCGATCAGTTCCCGTGCCTGTTCACGACCTTCGGCACTCGGTGCAACGAACGCCGCCAGAGTCAGCAGACCGGCTTCGTTGAACTGACGTGCAACATGCGCGGCACGACGCCAGTTCTCGGTACGCCCGGCGCGATCCTGTGGCAGACCTTTGTTCAGGTCGTGACGCAGGTTCTGGCCATCGAGCACGAACACCGCACGGCCCAGGTCGAACAGCTTGCGCTCGACGGCATAGGCCAGGGTGCTTTTGCCTGCGCCCGACAAGCCGCTGAACAACACAGTGGCCGGTTGCTGGCCGAAGCGCTGTGCGCGCTCTTCGGTGGCGACGTGGGCCAGTTTACCGTGGTGCGTGGTGCTGCCATGGGCCAGAGGCTGGGCGACGATCATGCCCGCACCCACGGTGCCATTGGTCAAGCGGTCGATGATGATGAAGGCGCCGGTGGTGCGGTTGCTGTCGTAACCGTCGAGGGCAATCGGCGCATCGAGCGCGATCTTGACCTTGCCGATTTCGTTCAGCTGCAACGCGCTGGCCGGGCCTTCTTCCAGGGTGTTCACGTCGACCTTGTTGACGATGCTGGCAATGGAGCCCGGCACGTAACTGGTGGCGCGTTTGATGTCGTATTTCTTGCCTGGCAGCATCGGCTCCTCAGCCATCCACACCAGCATCGCTTCGAAACTGTCGGTGACTGGCGGCACGTTGTCGGCATGAACCAACAGGTCCCCACGGGAGATATCGATCTCGTCTTCCATAGTCAGGGTTACTGCCTGACCTGGACCTGCGTGTTCCAGTTCACCTTCGAAGGTGACGATGGATTTCACGCGGCTGCTCTTGCCCGACGGCAGCACCACGACTTCGTCGCCCTTCTTGACGATGCCGCTGGCCAGGGTGCCGGCGAAACCACGGAAGTTCAGGTTCGGACGGTTGACGTACTGCACCGGGAAACGCAGGTCGGTGAAGTTGCGGTCGCCCGCCACTTCCACGGTCTCGAGAATTTCCATCAGCGACTGGCCGGTGTACCACGGCGAACGCTCGGACTTGTTCACCACGTTGTCGCCCTTCAGCGCCGACATCGGCACGAAATGCATGGTGGTGGGCTTCATCTGCAAACCTTCGGCGAACTTCAGGTAGTCGGCCTTGATCGACTCGAACACGCCCTGATCGAAGTCCTTGAGGTCCATCTTGTTGATGGCGACGACGATGTGCTTGATGCCCAGCAACGAGGCGATGAAGCTGTGGCGACGGGTCTGGGTCTGCACGCCGTAACGGGCGTCGACCAGGATGATCGCCAGGTCACAGGTGGAAGCACCGGTGGCCATGTTGCGGGTGTACTGCTCATGGCCGGGGGTGTCGGCGATGATGAATTTGCGCTTGGCGGTGGAGAAGTAGCGGTACGCGACATCGATGGTGATGCCCTGTTCACGCTCGGCCTGCAGACCGTCGACCAGCAACGCCAGGTCGATGTCTTCACCGGTGGTGCCGACTTTTTTCGAGTCGCGGGTAATGGCTTCCAGGTGATCTTCGTAGATCATCTTGGAGTCGTGCAGCAGGCGCCCGATCAGGGTGCTCTTGCCGTCGTCGACGTTACCGCAGGTCAGAAAGCGCAGCAGCTCTTTACGTTCGTGCTGGCCCAGGTAGGCGAGGATGTCCTCGCTGATCAAATCAGATTGATGCGACATGACAGCCCCTTAGAAATAACCTTGACGTTTTTTGTCTTCCATCGAGCCTGCGCCATCGTGGTCGATGACACGGCCCTGGCGCTCGGAAGTTCGCGTCAGGAGCATTTCCTGAATGATGTCCGTGAGGCTTTCGGCCTCGGACTCCACCGCGCCCGTCAACGGGTAGCAACCAAGGGTACGGAAACGCACTTTCTTTTTGACGATGCGCGCTTTGTCTTCATCGCTCAGGTATTCGAGGATGCGCTCGTCGTCGATCATGATCAGCGTGCCGTCCTTCTCGATGACTTCACGCTCGGCGGCGAAGTACAGCGGAACGATCGGGATGCCTTCAAGGTAGATGTACTGCCAGATGTCCAGCTCGGTCCAGTTCGACAACGGGAAGACGCGGATCGACTCGCCCTTGTTGACCTTGCCGTTGTAGACGTTCCACAGCTCGGGACGCTGGTTTTTCGGATCCCAGCGGTGCTTGCTGTCGCGGAACGAGTACACGCGCTCCTTGGCGCGGGATTTCTCTTCATCGCGACGGGCGCCGCCAAAAGCTGCGTCGAAACCATGCTTGTCGAGTGCCTGCTTCAGGCCCTCGGTCTTCATGATGTCGGTGTGCTTGGCGCTGCCGTGAGTGAACGGGTTGATGTTCTGCGCCACGCCATCCGGGTTGACGTGGGTGATCAGGTCCAGGCCCAGCTCGGCAACCATCTTGTCGCGGAAGGCGTACATCTCCTGGAATTTCCAGCGAGTGTCGACGTGCATCACCGGAAACGGCAGCTTGCCCGGGAAGAACGCCTTGCGTGCCAGATGCAGCATCACGGCGGAGTCTTTACCGATGGAGTACAGCATCACCGGGTTGTCGAACTCGGCGGCCACCTCGCGGATGATGTGGATGCTTTCCGCCTCCAGCTGTTTCAGATGCGTCAGTTTGTCGACCATGGCTACTCACGAAAGCTTTCTTATGAACGGCCAGCGGGCCGTGTTCGAGCGGGGATCCTAGCACAGCGACCTCTTCTAATCAGGACGCCAACTAGATCGAAAGAGCATATGAATATGCCTGCCTGTTTGGGCCTCACATGACTGGCAGGAGCTGGCTTGCCAGCGAAGGCGACCTGATTGACACCGCAAGATTCAAGACCGCATTCGCCGGCAAGCCGGCTCCTACAGGGACCGTCGCGAGTCAGATCGGATTCGGGCAATCGATGAAGATGTGCTCCAGGGCAAAGCGCCGCGCCAGGTAATCCCCCAGCGCCTGGACGCCGTAGCGTTCGGTCGCATGGTGACCGGCGGCGATGAAGCTGATGTCGTTTTCCCGGGCACTGTGGAAGGTTTGCTCGGAAGCTTCGCCGCTGAGGTACAGATCGACTCCGGCCAGAATGGCCTGGTCGATGTAACCCTGGCCGCCGCCGGTGCACCAGCCGACGCGGCGGATCATGGCGCTGCCTTCGATCAACAGCGGCTCGCGGCCCATGACTTCCTGTACGCGGCGGGCAAAATCCCGGGGCGTCATCGGCTCATTCAGCGAGCCGACCAGGCCGACAATCTTCAGGTTGTCCGGGTCCAGCGGACCTTCGACAGTGATGTCGAGCTGGCGCGCGAGCTGCACGTTATTGCCGACGTCCGGGTGCAGATCCAGCGGCAGGTGATAGGACAACAGGCTGATATCGTGCTTGAGCAGGGTCTTCAAGCGGCGCTGCTTCATGCCGGTGATGCACGGATTCTCGCCTTTCCAGAAGTAGCCGTGATGCACCAGCACCAGGTCGGCATTGGCCTCCACAGCGGCGTCGAGCAAAGCCTGGCTCGCGGTGACGCCGCTGACAATGCGCATCACTTGCGGCCGCCCCTCGACCTGCAGGCCGTTGGGGCAATAATCGGTAATCTTGGCACTGTTAAGGTAGCGGTCGGCTTCTTCGACCAGGGTGCTCAGGGCGACGGCCATGAAAGACTCCTAAATATCCCGTTCAGAGGCGCGTGCGGCCTCGTATAATGCGCGTCATTATGAGCGGTCTCATACCGCCTGCAACTCTCTCAGGAAGTGCTTAATGCTCAAGGCGCTGCGTTTTTCCGGCTGGCCGCTGTTGGCCGGCGTGCTTGTCGCTCTTTTGATAATCCAGCGTTACCCGCAGTGGGTCGGGCTCCCGAGCCTCGACGTCAATCTGCAACAGGCGCCGCAAACCACCAGCATGCAGCAGGGCCCGGTGTCCTATGCCGAGGCAGTAACCACTGCGGCGCCGTCGGTGGTGAACCTGTACACCACCAAAGTCATCAACAAACCCAACCATCCGTTGTTCGAAGACCCGCAGTTCCGGCGCTTCTTCGGCGACAACTCGCCCAAGCAGAAACGCATGGAGTCGAGCCTCGGCTCCGGCGTGATCATGAGCCCGGAAGGCTACATCCTGACCAACAACCACGTGACCAGCGGCGCTGACCAGATCGTGGTGGCGCTCAAGGACGGCCGGGAAACCCTGGCGCGGGTGATCGGCAGCGACCCGGAGACTGACCTCGCGGTTCTGAAAATCGACCTGAAAAACCTGCCGTCGATCACGGTGGGGCGTTCCGACAACATCCGCATCGGTGACGTCGCGTTGGCCATCGGCAACCCGTTCGGCGTCGGCCAGACCGTGACCATGGGCATCATCAGCGCCACCGGACGCAACCAGCTGGGCCTGAACAACTACGAAGACTTCATCCAGACCGACGCCGCCATCAACCCCGGCAACTCCGGCGGCGCGCTGGTGGATGCCGTCGGCAACCTGACCGGCATCAACACGGCGATCTTCTCCAAGTCCGGGGGCTCCCAGGGCATCGGTTTCGCGATTCCGGTGAAACTGGCGATGGAAGTGATGAAGTCGATCATCGAGCACGGCCAGGTGATTCGTGGCTGGCTGGGTATCGAAGTGCAGCCGCTGACCCAGGAACTGGCCGAATCGTTCGGCTTGTCCGGGCGCCCGGGCATTGTCGTGGCGGGGATTTTCCGTGACGGCCCGGCACAGAAGGCCGGCCTGCAACTGGGTGATGTGATTCTTTCCATCGATGGCGAACCGGCCGGTGATGGCCGTCGCTCGATGAATCAGGTAGCGCGGATCAAGCCGACTGACAAGGTTACGATCGAGGTCATGCGCAACGGCAAGGAACTCAAGCTGACCGCGGAAATCGGTTTGCGTCCGCCACCGGCGCCGGTCAAAGACCAGGAAGAAGCAGAGTAAGCGGCTAGTACAATCCCTCTGTAGGAGCGAGCAAGCTCGCTCCTACAAGGGGGCAAAGATGGTTTAGAGGTCGCCGAGACCGTCGATCAGCGCCTGATTCTGCTCTGGCGTGCCGATGGAGATCCGCAGGAACTGGGCAATCCGCTCCTGCTTGAAGTGCCGGACAATCACGCCCTGCTCACGCAACTTCGCCGCCAGCCCAGCCGCATCGTGTTTGGGGTGCCGGGCAAAGATGAAGTTCGCCGCCGACGGCAGCACCTCGAAGCCCTTGGCCTGCAACTGCCCGATCACCCATTCACGGTGTTCGATCACCAGGCTACAGGTCTTGTCGAAATACTCGCGATCCTCGAACGCCGCCGCCGCACCGACATTCGCCATGCGATCGATCGGATAGGAGTTGAAACTGTTCTTGATCCGCTCCAGCGCCTCGATCAGGTCCGGATGCCCCACCGCCAGACCAACCCGCAGACCGGCCAGGGAACGGGACTTGGACAGGGTCTGGGTGACTAGCAGGTTCGGATAACGATCGACCAGCGTGATTGCCGTCTCGCCGCCGAAATCGATGTAAGCCTCATCCACCACGACCACCGAATCCGGGCTGGCCTTGAGAATCTGCTCCACCGCCTCCAGCGCCAACAGGCAGCCGGTCGGCGCATTCGGGTTGGGGAAAATAATCCCGCCGTTCGGCTTGGCGTAATCCGCCGGGTTGATCTGGAATTGCTCATCCAGCGGCACCGCGTCGAACTGGATGCCGTACAACCCGCAGTAGACCGGGTAGAAGCTGTAGCTGATGTCCGGGAACAGCAGCGGCTGATCGTGCTGCAGCAAACCGTGGAAGATGTGCGCCAGCACTTCATCGGAACCATTGCCGAGGAACACCTGATTGCCTTGCACGCCGTAGTACCTGGCGACGGCTTGCTTGAGCAGATCGCTGTTCGGGTCCGGGTACAGACGCAGGTTGTCATTCAGTTCGGTTTGCATCGCGGCCAAGGCTTTCGGCGATGGGCCGTACGGGTTTTCGTTGGTGTTGAGCTTGACCAGTTTGGTCAGCTTAGGCTGTTCGCCCGGTACGTAAGGCACCAGATTCTTGACGAACGGGCTCCAGAATTTACTCATGCTCAGTTCCCCTGCTTGTCGTCAACGATGCGGTATTCGGCGCTGCGGGCGTGGGCGGTCAGCGACTCACCACGGGCCAGTACGGAAGCGGTTTTGCCCAACTCGGATGCGCCCTGCTCGGAACAGAAGATGATCGACGAGCGTTTCTGGAAGTCATACACACCCAGCGGCGAGGAGAACCGCGCGGTGCCGGAAGTCGGCAACACGTGGTTCGGGCCGGCGCAGTAGTCGCCCAGGGCTTCGGAGGTGTGACGGCCCATGAAGATTGCGCCGGCATGGCGGATTTTCGGCAGCCAGGCTTGTGGATCGGCAACGGACAACTCGAGGTGCTCCGGCGCGATGCGGTTGGCGACTTCGATGGCCTGTTCCATGTCGCGAACCTTGATCAGCGCACCACGGCCATTGATCGAGGTTTCGATGATCGCGGCACGCTCCATGGTCGGCATCAACCTGGCGATGCTGGCGGCGACCTTGTCGAGGAACTCGGCGTCGGGGCTGACCAGAATGGCCTGGGCGTCTTCGTCGTGCTCGGCCTGGGAGAAAAGATCCATGGCGATCCAGTCCGGATCGGTCTGGCCGTCGCACACCACGAGGATTTCCGAAGGACCGGCGATCATGTCGATCCCGACCTGGCCAAACACGTGACGCTTGGCGGTAGCCACGTAGATGTTGCCCGGGCCAACGACCTTGTCGACTTGCGGCACGCTTTCGGTGCCGTAAGCCAGGGCCGCGACGGCCTGGGCGCCGCCGATGGTGAACACGCGGTCGACACCGGCAATGCAGGCCGCAGCCAGCACAAGCTCATTGATTTCACCGCGCGGGGTCGGTACGACCATGACCACTTCAGTGACACCGGCAACCTTGGCCGGAATCGCGTTCATCAGCACCGAAGACGGGTACGACGCCTTGCCACCCGGTACGTACAGACCGGCGCGGTCCAGCGGCGTGACCTTCTGACCCAGCACGGTGCCGTCGGCCTCGGTGTAGCTCCAGGAGTCCTGCTTCTGTTTTTCGTGGTAGCTGCGCACACGAGCCGCGGCGACTTCCAGGGCTTCACGCTGGGCCACGGAGATGCGGGTGAGCGCCAGCTCCAGACGCTCACGCGGCAGGATCAGGTCGGCCATGGACTTCACGTCCAGGCCGTCGAACTGGCGGGTGTAGTCCACCAGAGCCGCGTCGCCACGCTCACGCACGGACTTGATGATGTCCAGCACCCGCTGATTGACCGAGTCGTCAGACACACTTTCCCAGCTCAGCAGATGATCCAGATGATGTGCGAAATCCGGGTCAGCAGCGTTGAGTCGGCGAATTGCAGTCAGTGCGGTCATAGCGAGAGCCTCATAGGAATGGCAAAAACTCAGGCGCCCCGAAGCTAACATCGATCCGCTTGGGCACCTGAGAATTCTGGCTATGAGGCGGATAGACGGGCGCGCCTTGCGGTCGCGCAGGTGAATCAGCCGCGGTGTCGAGACTCCACTGCCTTGCGCAGGGTGTCGATCAACGCCTGGATACGGGCGTGCTGCATCTTCATCGATGCCTTGTTGACGATCAGGCGGGAGCTGATGGCCGCGATGAAATCCTGTGGCTCCAGGCCGTTGGCCCGCAGCGTGTTACCGGTGTCGACCACGTCGATGATCTTGTCCGCCAGACCGATCAGCGGCGCCAGTTCCATCGAACCGTAGAGCTTGATGATGTCGACCTGACGGCCCTGTTCGGCATAGTAGCGCTTGGCAACGTTGACGAACTTGGTGGCGATACGCAGACGGCCCTTGGGCTCGACCGCGCCGACTTTGCCGGCGGTCATCAGCTTGCACTGGGCAATCTGCAGGTCCAGCGGCTCGTACAGGCCCTGGCCGCCGTATTCCATCAGCACATCTTTACCGGCGACACCGAGGTCGGCGGCACCATGCTCGACATAAGTCGGCACATCGGTGGCACGCACGATCAACAGGCGTACATCTTCCTGGGTCGTGGGAATGATCAGCTTGCGGCTCTTGTCCGGATTCTCGGTCGGCACGATGCCCGCTTCAGCCAGAAGCGGCAGGGTGTCGTCAAGGATGCGGCCCTTGGACAGTGCGATAGTCAGCATGGGAAACGTCAGCCCTTAATCAGGAATCTTATGCCCGGTCGCAATCGGCGCCGGACACGCGTCGAGCCGGAAACCGGCTCGACCTCTACAACAATTCAACGGGCACCTCCCTGTGCCCATGCAGCAGAAACTAGCCCGGAACGCGACGGATCTTGGCGCCCAGCATCTGCAGTTTTTCCTCGATGCACTCGTAACCACGGTCTATGTGGTAGATGCGATCGATCAGCGTGTCGCCTTCGGCGACCAGGGCCGAGATCACCAGGCTGGCCGAGGCACGCAGGTCGGTCGCCATGACTGGCGCGCCCTTGAGCTTTTCGGTACCGGTAACGATTGCCGTGTTGCCCTCGACCTGGATCTTGGCGCCCATGCGGTGCAGTTCGTAAACGTGCATGAAACGGTTTTCGAAGATCGTCTCGATCACGGCGCCAGTGCCTTCGGCAATGGCGTTGAGGGAGATGAACTGCGCCTGCATGTCGGTCGGGAACGCCGGGTACGGAGCGGTCCGCACGTTGACGGCCTTAGGCCGCTTGCCATGCATGTTCAGCTCGATCCAGTCTTCGCCGGTGTTGATTTCAGCACCGGACTCCCGGAGTTTTTCCAGAACGGCTTCGAGGATAGTCGGATCGGTATCCTTGACCTTCACGCGGCCACCGGTCACCGCTGCCGCCACCAGATAGGTACCGGTTTCGATACGGTCGGGCATCACTTTATAAGTGGTGGTGTGCAGACGCTCGACGCCTTCGATGGTGATCGTATCGGTACCGGCGCCGGAAACCTTGGCACCCATGGCGTTCAGGAAGTTCGCCAGGTCGACCACTTCAGGCTCGCGAGCGGCGTTTTGCAGGACGCTACGGCCTTTGGCCAGGGCAGCGGCCATCATGATGTTTTCGGTACCGGTCACACTGACGGTATCGAAGAAGAAGTGCGCACCGCGCAGGCCGCCTTCAGGCGCCTTGGCCTTGATGTAGCCGCCTTCGACGTCAATGACTGCGCCCATGGCTTCCAGGCCACGGATGTGCAGGTCAACCGGACGCGAACCGATGGCGCAACCGCCAGGCAAGGCGACTTCGGCTTCACCGAAACGGGCAACCATCGGGCCCAGCACCAGGATCGACGCACGCATGGTCTTGACCAGTTCGTACGGTGCGACCAGGGTCTTGATGGTGCGCGGGTCGATCTCGACACTGAGTTTCTCGTCGATCACCGGCTCGATGCCCATGCGACCGAACAGCTCGATCATGGTGGTGATGTCGTGCAGGTGCGGCAGGTTGGCCACGGTCACCGGGCCATCGCACAGCAAAGTGGCGGCCAGGATCGGCAGGGCAGAGTTCTTTGCCCCGGAAATGCGGATCTCGCCATCAAGACGAGCGCCACCGGTAATAATCAATTTATCCATAAGAATCTCGACGCCCTTGGGCTCAGGTGCGCTCGGCCCAGGCCGCGCTGCTGAAAAATTTCATAGTGACCGCATGGATGCTGCCATCGACGATCCACGGGTTCAAATGGGCATAGATCTGCTGCTGACGCTTGACCGGGCTCAATGCCGCCAGTTCATCGCTAATCACGTTCAGCTGGAAATTGCAGCCTTCGCCCTCGACTTCTACTTTCGTTCCGGGCAGCTTTCCTTCAAGGAAGCTCTTAACTTCTACGGCCTGCATGCTCAACCTCAATCGGCGCCCTGTGCGCGCGGGTCGGACATCATACAAAAAAGCCCCGCGCCTGCGAACCCCGCCAAGCAGGACTCGGACGGGGGGCTTCTTTATAGATGCGAGTTAGGGGTGCGCCAACAGCTCGGTCAGCTCACTGACCTGAGCGATTTCACGCATGTCTTCCGGCATCCCACGAATGCTCAGGGCCTTGCCGGCCGCCTGCGCATCGCGGATGAAGCACAGCAGCAACGACAAACCGACACTGCTGGACTTGGTCACCGCCGAGCAATCGACCACCAGCGCCGCGGCCTTGCTGGCCTTGATCAGCGCTTTACCCTGCTCGCGCAGGCCAGGGCCGGTGCGGTAATCCAGCACGCCGCTGAGTCGCAACGCGCCCGCTTCGTCCATCAGGACTGCCGACTCACTCATTGGGCTGACGGCTCCGGTTTCTTGTCGGTGGCTTCCTTGGCCTTCGCGACTTCCCCGGCCCAACCATTGATGGTCTTGTCCAGGTCGTTGCCATTACGCTGCATCGCATCGGCGAACTGATCGCGGAACAGCTTGCCGATGTTGATGCCGTTGATGATAACGTTACGCAGCTTCCACTCGCCGTTGATCTTTTCCAGCGTGTAGGACACTGGATAGATCGCGCCGCTGCTGCCCTTGACGGTCATGCCGACGCTGGTACGGTCGCCCGACTCGTCTTTGGCCGGTTCAACGGTGATCCCCTGGTTGTTGTACTCCAGCAAGGCGTTGCCGTAGAACTGGAACAGACCTTTCTTGAAGTTTTCTTCGAAGGTCTTCATCTGCGCAGGCGTAGCTTTCTTCGAGTATTTGACCGTCATGATGCTCTTGGAAATACCCTCGGCATCCACAACCGGCCCGACGATGTTGTCCAGCGCCGTATAGAAGTCCTGCGGGTCCTTCTTGTACTTCTCTTTGTTTGCCGCCAGATCCGCGAGCATACGGTTGGTTGTGTCCTGCACCAGTTCGTGCGCCGAAGGCGCCGCTACGGCATGGGACACCAACGGAAACACCGCGAGCATTACCAGCAGGCCACGTCGCAAGATAGAGATCATTTAACAGTTCCTCATTTAGCTTCTTTGCTAACGGTATTGAGCAGGAATTTACCGATCAGGTCTTCGAGCACCAGCGACGACTGAGTGTCATGGATGGTTCCACCATCCTTGAGCAGGGTGTCTTCCCCGCCCACGCTGATACCGATGTACTTCTCGCCCAACAGGCCAGCAGTCAGGATAGATGCAGTAGAGTCCGCCGGCAGGTTATCGATGCGTTTTTCCAGCTGCATGGTCACCCGACCGGTGAAACTGTCGCGATCCAGATCGATGGCCGTGACCTTGCCGATGGTCACGCCGGCCATGGTCACCTTTGCTCTGACAGTCAAACCGGCGATATTGTCGAAGTAGGCGTAAAGTTTATATGTATCGGTGCTCGGAGTCGGGGACAGGCCGCTGACCCGCAACGCCAACAAGAGCAAAGCCAGGATGCCAGCCAGCAAGAAAAGGCCGACACCGATTTCCAGGGTGCGGTTTTGCATCAGAAATCTCCAAACATCAAGGCGGTCAGAATAAAGTCCAGGCCGAGTACTGCCAACGAGGCATATACAACGGTCTTGGTAGTGGCACGACTGATCCCCTCGGAAGTGGGTTCGCAGTCATAGCCTTGGAATACGGCGATCCAGGTCACGACAAAGGCAAAGACGATACTTTTGATGATCCCGTTGAGCACATCGTCGGTGAACGTCACGCTGTTCTGCATGTTCGACCAGTAGGAACCTTCATAGACCCCCAGCCAGTCGACAGCCACCCACGAGCCGCCCCAGATACCCACCACGCTGAAAATCATCGCCAGCACCGGCAGGGAAATGAAACCGGCCCACAAGCGTGGCGCGATGATGTACTTGAGCGGGTCAACCCCGATCATTTCCAGGCTGGACAGCTGCTCGGTGGACTTCATGTTGCCGATTTCGGCGGTCAACGCCGAACCGGCACGCCCGGCGAACAGCAAGGCAGTCACCACCGGCCCCAGCTCTCGCAGCAGCGTCAGGGCAACCATCTGCCCGACAGCCTGCTCTGAACCATAGCTGGAAAGAATGTTGAAGCCCTGCAGCGCCAGCACCATGCCGATGAACACCCCGGAGACCACGATGATCACCAGGGACATCACGCCCACCGAATGCAGTTGCTTGACCAACAGCCCGAAGCCGCCGCCGATACCGCCCCGGCCCAGCAAGGCATGGAACAGGAACAGGCTCGAACGCCCGAACACCGCCAGCGCATCGATGCCGGCCTGGCCGAAGCGGCGAACGCGTTCTATCAATGAAATTCTGCGCATCAGCGCTTCCCCAGAAGATCTGCGCGGTAATCCGTCGCTGGAAAGTGGTACGGAACCGGGCCGTCGGGTTCGCCGGTCATGAACTGACGAATGCGCGGTTCATCCGAGTTCATCAATTCGTCCGGCGTCCCCTGCCCCAACACCTGACCATCGCCCACCACATAAATGTAATCGGCAATGCTCGCGGTCTCGGCCAGGTCGTGGGATACCACGATGCTGGTGATGCCCAGCGCATCGTTGAGCAGACGAATGAGGCGCACCAGAACGCCCATTGCGATGGGGTCCTGGCCGACAAAGGGTTCGTCGTACATGAGGATCTGCGGGTCGAGCGCAATCGCCCGGGCCAGCGCGACACGGCGCTTCATGCCGCCGGAAAGCTCGTCGGGCATCAGATCGATGGCACCGCGCAAGCCCACGGCCTGCAGTTTGAGCAGGACGATGTCGCGGATCATTTCATCCGGCAGTTGCGTATGAACCCGCAACGGAAAAGCGACGTTCTCGAACACATCGAGGTCGGTAAACAGTGCGCCGCTCTGAAAAAGCACGCCCATATGCTTGCGCGCATCGAACAGGTCGCTGCGCGACAGTTTGGGCAGATTCTGACCATTGACCCAGACTTCGCCCTTGGTGGGCCGCAGCTGGGCGCCCATCAGGCGCAAAAGCGTGGTCTTGCCACACCCGGAAGGCCCCATGATGCCGGTGACCTTCCCGCGCGGGATACGGATATCGACATTATTGAAAATGCTGCGCGCTCCGCGCTTGAAGGACAGCCCCTTCAGCTCGACCGCGTAAGCGTTATCGGCACTCATCTAAACTCCTTGCGATGCAGCCTCTCACTCGGACGCCTGGCTTTCTGACGAAAGCACATACCTCCCGGGCAGGCCGAACTGGCGGCGAACTATATCATTGCAATGGGTACGCGCCCAAGGCCAAAGCCGCGCCATGTTCGACCGCATGACCGCTTGAAAGCCCCGTTTAGAAGGTTTCCGGTAACCGGGAATGACAATGCGCGACGAACTAGCGTGAGGGATTCGATCATAACCGCTATAATCGCCGCCTTTTCATCAGGCTATACGATTTCTGACATGAGCCAATCCAGCGACCTGATTCAATCAGCACAACGCACCATCCGCCTCGAGGTAGAAGCCGTGCAAGGCCTGCTACCCCATATCGACGCAGATTTCGTACGCGCTTGTGAGATGATTCTGGCCAGCAAAGGCCGCGTGGTCGTGGTCGGCATGGGCAAGTCGGGGCACATCGGCAACAAGATCGCCGCGACCCTGGCCAGCACCGGCACCACGGCATTTTTTGTGCACCCGGCTGAAGCCAGCCATGGTGACATGGGCATGATTACCCGCGACGACATCATTCTGGCGCTCTCGAATTCCGGTTCCACCAATGAAATCGTTACCCTGCTGCCACTGATCAAGCGCCTGGGCATTCAGTTGATCAGCATGACAGGCAACCCTGACTCGCCGCTGGCCAAGGCCGCCGAGGTCAACCTGAATGTTCACGTCGAACACGAAGCCTGCCCGTTGAACCTGGCCCCCACTTCGTCGACCACCGCCGCCCTGGTCATGGGCGACGCCCTGGCAGTCGCGCTGCTGGAAGCCCGCGGATTTACCGCCGAAGACTTCGCCTTTTCCCATCCCGGCGGCGCCCTGGGCCGACGCCTGTTGCTGAAAGTGGAAAATGTCATGCACGCAGGCCAGGACCTGCCGCAGGTCCAGCGCGGCACCCTGCTCAAGGATGCCCTGATGGAAATGACCCGCAAGGGCCTGGGCATGACCGTCATTCTGGAGTCCGACGGCAAACTGGCGGGGATCTTCACCGACGGTGACTTGCGCCGCACACTGGACCGCAGCATCGATATCCACAGCGCTACCATCGACCAGGTCATGACCGCCCATGGCAAGACCGCCCGCGCCGAGATGCTCGCCGCCGAAGCACTGAAAATCATGGAAGACCATAAAATCAACGCATTGGTCGTGGTCGACCGCGAAGACCGCCCGGTCGGCGCCTTGAACATGCACGACTTGTTGCGTGCAGGAGTAATGTAATGAGTGCAGACCTGTTGCAACGTGGCAAACAGATCAAACTGGCAGTGTTCGATGTCGATGGCGTGCTGACCGATGGACGCCTGTACTTCCTTGAAGACGGCAGCGAATTCAAGACGTTCAACACACTCGATGGCCAGGGTATCAAGATGTTGATGGCCGCCGGCGTGCAAACCGCCATCATCAGTGGTCGCAAGACCCCGGTGGTCGAGCGACGAGCGAAGAACCTCGGCATCCCGCATCTCTATCAGGGGCGCGAAGACAAACTGGTGGTACTCGACGAGCTACTGGCCCAACTGAACCTCAGCTATGAACAGGTGGCCTACCTCGGCGACGACCTGCCGGACCTGCCGGTGATTCGCCGCGTTGGCCTGGGTATGGCGGTGGCCAATGCCGCCAGTTTCGTGCGTGAACACGCTCACGGCATCACCCTCGCCCGTGGCGGCGAAGGTGCCGCTCGCGAATTCTGCGAATTGATCCTGCGCGCCCAGGACCGCCTCGATGCGGCCAATGCGGCGTACCTGTGAGCCCACTATGCTGAGCAAAAAGTTTCGCAACACCCTACTGTTCAGTTGCATCGCGGCGATATTCGCCGCGGTTGGCTACTGGAACATCAGCCCGGAACGCTTCCTCGACAAGCCGGTAACGCCAGTCGATGAAAGCGCGATTGACTATTACGCCATCAACGCCCACAGCGTGCAGTACCTGCCCGACGGCAAGCTGCAATATGACCTGGTGTCCGACAAGGTCGAGCACCTGAAAGCGACCGAGGTGACATTGCTGACCAACCCCGACCTGAATGTGTTCCGTGGCACCGAGTTCCCGTGGCATGTCCAGAGCCTGAAGGGAGAAGTCAACCCTGACGGCACACAGGTCGAACTGATCGATGACGTGCGCATCACGCGCTTCAATGAGAAAAACCGTAAAACCCTGATCACCAGCACCCGCATGACCGTGTTCCCGCAGCAGCAATATGCGCAGACCGAGCAAGACGTTAGAATCGACGGCGCTGGCGGTGTATCGACTGGCAAGGGAATGAAAGCGTATTTGAAAGAAAGCAGGATACACCTGCTATCGAACGTAAGAGGACAGTATGAGGCTCGTTAAAACCCTCCCGATTTTGCTCAGTCTGGGCGCAGCACTGGGAAGCGTGAGCGCCTGGGCTCTGCCGGAAGATCAACAGCAGCCTATCCGCATTCAGGCCGACGATGCCCAACTGGACGACAAGCAAGGTATTGCTACCTACAAGGGTGACGTGATCATCACCCAAGGCTCGATGAAGGTGACAGGCAACACCGTGACCATCACCCGCACCCCGACTGGCGACATCGACGTAGTGACCTCGGTGGGCAACCTGGCGTACTTCGAGCAATTGCAAACGGCTGGCGATACCAAGCCCGTTCAGGGCTGGGGCGTGACGATCCAGTATCACGCCACGCAAAACCGCGTCGTACTGATCGACAAGGCCAAAGTTGTCGACAAGGACAACAACGTCACCCAAGGCGAAAAAATCGTCTACGACACAGTCAAGAAGCTCGCCAGCGCCGGTCGCGCCACGGGCAGCAAGGTCACCGAGGCACGTCCGCGTATCGATATGGTGATCCAGCCGAAGAAGAAAACCGAAGAGAAAACCCAGTAATGGCAACTCTGAAAGCTCAGCATCTGGCCAAGGCCTATAAAAGCCGCCAGGTCGTGCGTGACGTCAGCCTGTCGATCGACAGCGGACAGATCGTCGGCCTGCTCGGCCCCAATGGCGCCGGCAAGACGACGTGCTTCTACATGATTGTCGGCCTGGTCCAGGCCGATCAGGGTCGCGTCCTGATCGACGACCTGGACGTCAGCCACCAGCCCATGCACGGTCGCGCCAAAGCCGGTATCGGCTATCTGCCGCAAGAAGCGTCGATCTTCCGCAAACTGTCGGTGGCCGACAACATCATGGCCATCCTCGAGACCCGCAAGGAACTCGACAAGGCCGGCCGTCGCAAGGAGCTGGAAAGCCTGCTGCAGGAATTCCACATCAGCCACATCCGCGACAACCTCGGCATGAGCCTGTCCGGTGGTGAGCGCCGTCGCGTGGAAATCGCTCGCGCCCTGGCCACCAACCCGAAATTCATCCTCCTCGACGAACCTTTCGCCGGCGTGGACCCGATTTCGGTCGGGGACATCAAGCAGATCATCTACCACCTCAAGGCCAAGGGCATTGGCGTGCTGATCACGGACCACAACGTTCGTGAAACCCTGGATATCTGTGAAACCGCCTATATCGTCAATGACGGCCAGCTGATCGCCGAAGGTGACGCAGAGACCATCCTGGCCAACAACCTGGTCAAGGAAGTGTATCTGGGGCATGAGTTCCGCCTGTAAAGGCAGAGGTATCTGGCAGTTCGTCCGAGCGCTTGTCCCGATAAAAAATCAACACTTTTTTATTGTTACAGCGCTCTAGGCAAACGCTACGGTTTCGGGCATATAATTTGCTTATGTTTGGCGCTCCGGCGCCCTGTAGTGGATGGCGCATGTGCGCCGGCGAATAAGGTGTTAAGCCCCTGCCATGAAACCATCGCTAGTCTTGAGAATGGGCCAGCAGCTGACGATGACACCGCAGCTGCAACAGGCCATCCGCCTGCTCCAATTGTCGACCCTGGACCTGCAACAGGAAATCCAGGAGGCCCTGGAGTCCAATCCGATGCTCGAACGCCAGGAAGAAGGCGACGACTTCGACAATTCCGACCCCTTGGCCGACAACGCCGAACAAAAGCCCAACACTGACATCCAGGAACCCTCCTACCAGGAAAGCGCCCCGACGGTTGACAACCTCGATGAGGGCGACTGGAACGAGCGCATCCCCAACGAACTCCCCGTCGACACCGCGTGGGAAGACGTTTACCAGACCAGCGCCAGCAGCCTGCCCAGCAATGATGACGACGAGTGGGACTTCACCACCCGCACCTCGGCCGGCGAAAGCCTGCAAAGCCATTTGCTGTGGCAACTGAACCTGGCTCCGATGTCCGATACCGATCGCCTGATCGCCGTGACCCTGATCGACTGCATCAACAATCAGGGCTACCTGGACGAAACCCTTGAGGAGATCCTCGAAGCCTTCGATCCGGAACTGGACATCGAACTGGACGAAATCGAAGCCGTCCTGCACCGCATCCAGCAATTCGAGCCCGCCGGCATCGGCGCCCGCAACCTGGGCGAATGCCTGCTGCTGCAATTGCGCCAGTTGCCAGCCAAGCCCCCTTGGCTGGCCGAGGCCAAGCGCCTGGTCACCGATTACATCGACCTGCTTGGCAGCCGCGACTATAGCCAGTTGATGCGCCGTATGAAGCTCAAGGAAGACGAGCTGCGCCAGGTCATCGAACTGGTCCAGAGCCTCAACCCGCGCCCAGGCTCGCAGATCGAGTCCACCGAAGCCGAGTACGTCGTTCCCGACGTGATCGTGCGCAAGGACAACGAGCGCTGGCTGGTGGAGCTCAATCAGGAGTCGGTGCCACGGCTGCGGGTCAACGCCCAGTACGCCGGTTTCGTGCGCCGCGCCGATACCAGCGCCGACAACACCTTCATGCGCAATCAGTTGCAGGAGGCCCGCTGGTTCATCAAGAGCCTGCAAAGCCGCAACGAAACCCTGATGAAAGTAGCCACCCAGATCGTCGAGCATCAGCGCGGGTTCCTCGAATATGGCGACGAAGCCATGAAGCCGCTGGTCCTGCACGACATCGCGGAAGCGGTCGGCATGCATGAGTCGACGATTTCACGGGTGACCACCCAGAAGTTCATGCATACCCCCCGGGGAATTTATGAACTGAAATACTTTTTCTCAAGTCACGTAAGCACCTCCGAAGGCGGCGAATGCTCGTCCACGGCGATCCGGGCGATCATCAAAAAACTGGTTGCTGCGGAAAATCAGAAAAAGCCGTTGAGTGACAGCAAGATCGCTGGTTTACTGGAGGCACAAGGCATTCAGGTGGCCCGCCGCACCGTCGCCAAGTATCGCGAATCCCTCGGGATCGCGCCTTCGAGCGAACGCAAGCGGTTGATGTAGGGCCACGCCACAGCGTTCCAGTGGTAGATCATTTGATCTACCGCTTTATGCACTGGCAACGAAGGAGAAGCTGTATGCAAGTCAACATCAGTGGACACCAACTGGAAGTGACCGAACCTCTCCGCTCCTACATCGGCGAAAAACTCGAACGACTGGAGCGACACTTCGACAAGATCACTAACGTGCAGGTCACGATGACCGTCGAAAAGTTGAAGCAGAAAATCGAAGCCACGCTGCATATTCCCGGGAATGAAGTGGTCGCAAACGCGGAACATACCGATATGTACGCCGCGATCGATGCACTCACCGACAAGCTGGATAAACAACTCAAAAAGCATAAGGAAAAGACCCAGAGCCTCCTTCAGGGCGCAACGGGTCGTTAACACTCCCAACCCATGATCCGACTTGAAAGTATCCTGACCCCCGGCCGTTCCCTGGTGAACGTGCCGGGTGGCAGTAAAAAGAAAGCCCTTGAACAAATTGCCAATCTGATCGCCCGCGAAGTGCCGGGTCTGGAGATGCAAGATGTCTTCGAGGCGCTGATTGCCCGTGAAAAACTCGGCTCCACCGGTTTTGGCAACGGCATCGCCATTCCACATTGCCGTCTCAAGGGCTGTGTTTCGCCCATCAGTGCATTGATGCACCTGGACGCCCCTATCGATTTCGACGCCATCGACGGCGCACCGGTTGACCTGCTGTTCGTATTGCTGGTCCCGGAAGCCGCCACCGATGCGCACCTTGAACTGCTGCGGCAGATCGCCAGCATGCTCGATCGCAAGGACGTGCGCGACAAACTGCGCAGCGCTCCGAGCAATGAAGCCCTGTATCAGGTTGTCCTGGACGAGCAAAACGGTCAGTAATCATGCGCTTGATCATCGTCAGTGGCCGCTCCGGCTCAGGTAAAAGCACCGCCCTCGACGTCCTTGAGGACAACGGGTACTACTGCATCGACAATTTGCCGGCCGGCCTGCTGCCGGAACTGGCCGAACGAGCGCTGATTCATACCGAGCTGGTGCAGCCACTGGTCGCCGTTTCCATTGACGCCCGCAACCTGCCCAGCCACCTGTCACGCTTCCCCGACCTGCTCGAAGAAGTCCGCAGCCGCCACATCCAGTGCGATGTCCTGTACCTGGACGCCGACGAAGAAACACTGCTCAAGCGCTTCTCGGAAACCCGTCGGCGTCACCCCCTGACCAACGCCAACCGCTCGCTGGCCGAAGCCATCAGCGTCGAGAGCGTTCTGCTCGGTCCGATTGCCGACCTCGCCGATCTCAAGATCAACACTACCAGCCTGAACCTGTATCAACTGCGCGATGCCATCAAACTGCGCCTGTTGAATCAACCGGAACCCGGCACTGCGTTCCTGGTGGAATCCTTCGGGTTCAAACGCGGCATGCCCGTGGACGCCGACCTGGTGTTCGATGTGCGTTGCCTGCCAAACCCTTACTGGAAACCGGAATTGCGCGAGCAGTCCGGGCTCGATCAACCGGTTGCCGAATATCTGGCGGCACAGCCGGATGTCGAGGAGATGTTCCAGGACATTTCCACATACCTGCTAAAGTGGCTGCCTCGTTTTGCCGCCAGCAACCGCGCCTACGTCACCATTGCCATTGGCTGCACTGGCGGACATCACCGTTCCGTCTACCTGACCGAGCGCCTGGGGCAGGCACTGCAAAAATCCCTGAAGAACGTCCAGGTTCGCCACCGCGACCTCAGCTAAAGGATTCACATCGCGATGCCTGCTCTGGAAATCGAAATCATCAATAAACTGGGTTTGCATGCCCGGGCGTCTGCAAAATTCGTTGGTGTTGCCGGCCAATTCAAGGATTGCACGATCCGCGTGGGACGCACCCCAGAATCCACTGTCGATGGTAAAAGCATCATGGCCATGATGATGCTCGCCGCCGGCAAGGGCACCAAAATCCATCTGAGCACGGAAGGCGAGCAGGAACAGGAAGCGATGGATGCGCTGGTGGCCCTGATCAACAATTACTTCGACGAAGGCGAGTAAACGCCGCGGCTTTGTGGCGAGCGCCGTATCCATCACCATCATCAAGCAAAACGGCATTCTTGTTTCTGTGTTTCCCGGGATTCCGTGAAGAACCATAAAAAAGGCGCACCACCCATTGGGTGGCGCGCCTTTTTGTGTCATGGGAAGGGCTAGCTGCCCGCTACGGTCATCCGCTCGATCAACACCGAACCGGTGCGGATGTTGCTGCGAAGTTCGAGATCATTACCGACCGCGACGATCTGTTTGAACATGTCGCGCATGTTGCCGGCGATGGTCACTTCCTGGACCGCGAACTGGATTTCGCCGTTCTCGACCCAGTAACCCGCCGCGCCCCGGGAATAATCACCGGTGACCATGTTCAGCCCCTGGCCCATCAACTCGGTGACCAACAGCCCGCGCCCCATGCGCCGCAGCAAGGCCGCCTGGTCTTCATCGCCATGGGTGACGAACAGGTTGTGTACGCCGCCCGCGTTGGCTGTGCTCGGCATGCCGAGCTTGCGACCGGAGTAGGTGCCGAGGATGTAGGACACCAGCTCGCCTTTTTCGACGAACGGCTTGGCGTAGGTTGCCAGGCCATCGCCATCGAACGCAGCACTACCCAATGCCCGCATCAGGTGCGGACGCTCGTCGATGGTCAGCCACTCCGGAAACAGCTTCTGACCGAGAGTGCCCTCGAGGAACGAAGACTTGCGATACAGACTGCCACCGGAAATCGCCGACAGGAAACTGCCGAACAGGCCCCCGGCCAACTCTGCGGAAAACAGCACCGGCACCTCGCAAGTCGGCACCGGACGCGCGCCCAGACGGCTCGCCGCCCGTTGCGCAGCGCGCTGGCCGATGCTGACCGGGTCGGCGAGCAGATTGCCCTGCCGGTTCACGTCGTACCAGTAATCACGCTGCATCTGGCCGTCCGCTTCGGCGATCATCACGCAACTCAAGCTGTGACGAGTCGATGCGTATCCGCCGATAAATCCGTGGCTGTTGCCGTAGACGCGGCAACCCTGATGGGTACTGAGGGTGGTGCCGTCGGCGTTCTTGATCCGGCTGTCGGCGGCAAACGCCGCAGCTTCGCAGGCCAGGGCCTGCTCGATGGCTTGTTCCGGAGTAATGTCCCATTGGTGGAAGAGGTCGAAGTCCTGAATATCCCGCGCCATCAGCGCGGCATCCGCAAGGCCCGAGGCCTCGTCTTCCGAAGTGTGTTTGGCGATGGCCAGTGCAGCGGCGACCGTTTCGCGAATCGCTTCCGGACCGCTGGCCGAAGTGCTGGCCGAGCCTTTGCGCTGGCCGACATACAAGGTGATGCCAAATCCCTGATCGCGGTTGAATTCGACCGTTTCGACTTCACGCTGGCGCACCGTAGTCGACAAACCCTGCTCAAGCGACACCGCCACTTCACAGGCACTGGCCCCCTGGCGCCTGGCTTCAGCGATGATCTGCTCGACTTGTTCCTGCAGTGCCGGCAACGCTTGTGGGCCGACGCTTTCAACTGCACTCATGCTGTTCTCCACTCAAATTCTGCTTTCGGTAACGGTCATCGAGCGACCGGGCCGGACAAGCGGCCCCCGACTGGTTATCATGGCGGCGTTTCTTAGCGGACTGCCACCATGGTTGATTCTTACGACGACTCCCTCGATACGGGAGAAAAAAGCAAATCCCAGGTCAAACGCGAGCTGCATGCTCTGGTTGACCTTGGCGAGCGCCTTACAACACTCAAGCCTGACTTGGTTGCAAAGCTGCCCTTGACCGACGCCTTGCGCCGGGCCCTGGCCGATGCGCCCAAGCACACCGCGAACATCGCGCGTAAACGGCACCTTCAGTTCATCGGCAAGCTGATGCGCGATCAGGACACTGACGCCATTCTGGTCTTACTCGATCAACTCGATGCCTCCACTCGCCAATACAACGAGCGTTTCCATAACCTGGAGCGCTGGCGAGATCGCCTGATTGCCGGTGACGATGCCGTTCTGGAAAAATTCGTCGTCGACTACCCTGACGCCGATCGCCAGCAACTGCGTTCCATGATCCGTCAGGCTCAGCATGAGGTTGCGCAAAACAAGCCTCCTGCTTCCAGCCGTAAAATCTTCAAGTACATCCGTGAGCTGGACGAGACTCAACGCGGTCTGCGTTGAATCCCTGATCGGGTGAGTTGCCCTGCAACTCACCCGAAGCTTCACTGTTTCAAAAACCGCTTACGCGCCCGTGCCACCCACGGTGATCGCATCAATCTTCAGCGTTGGCTGGCCGACACCCACCGGCACCGACTGCCCATCCTTGCCACACGTGCCCACGCCGCTGTCCAGCGCCAGATCATTACCGACCATCGACACCTTGCTCATGGCTTCCGGCCCGTTGCCGATCAACGTCGCACCTTTGACCGGTGCAGTGATCTTGCCGTCCTCGATCAGGTACGCCTCGCTGGTGGAAAACACGAACTTGCCGCTGGTGATGTCCACCTGACCGCCACCCAGGTTGGCGCAGTAGATGCCGCGTTTCACCGAGGCGATGATTTCCGCCGGGTCGCTTTCGCCGGCGAGCATGTAAGTATTGGTCATGCGCGGCATCGGCAGGTGCGCGTAAGACTCGCGACGGCCGTTACCGGTGCGTGCCACACCCATCAGACGGGCATTGAGCTTGTCCTGCATGTAGCCCTTGAGTACGCCGTTTTCGATCAGCGTGGTGCACTCGGTCGGCGTGCCTTCGTCATCGACGCTCAAGGAGCCGCGACGACCGGCCAGGGTGCCGTCATCGACAATGGTGCAAAGCTTCGACGCAACCATCTCGCCCATGCGCCCGCTATAAGCCGAGCTGCCCTTGCGGTTGAAATCGCCCTCCAGGCCATGCCCGACGGCTTCATGCAGCAGCACGCCCGACCAGCCGGAACCGAGCACCACCGGCAAGGTACCGGCCGGTGCCGGAATGGCTTCAAGGTTGACCAGCGCCTGGCGCAACGCTTCACGGGCATAGCCCATGGCGCGGTCTTCGCCGAGGAAATAACGGTAATCGGTCCGACCGCCACCGCCATGACCGCCGCGTTCGCGACGGCCATTCTGCTCGACGATCACGCTGACGTTGAAACGCACCAGCGGGCGCACATCCGCCGCCAGACCGCCGTCGGTGGAAGCCACCAGAATCCGCTCCCAGACACCGGCCATGCTCACGGTGACTTGCTGGATGCGAGGGTCGAGGGCGCGGGTCGCGGCGTCGATTCGCTTGAGCAAATCGACTTTCTCGGCACGGGTCAGTACTTCCAGGGGATTGTCCGGCGCATACAACTGCGCGACATCCTGGCTGGTGAACGCCTGTACGGTGCCGTGCTGTCCGGCCCGGGAAATCGAACGGGCGGCCCGCGCCGCCGCGCCAAGGGCTTCCAGGGTGATGGCATTGCTGTAGGCAAAACCGGTTTTTTCACCCGATTGCGCGCGCACGCCCACACCCTGGTCAAGATTGAAGCTGCCTTCTTTGACGATGCCGTCTTCCAGCGCCCAGGACTCGGAGATTTGCCCCTGGAAATACAGGTCGGCCGCATCGATGCCCGGCCCGGCCAGATCGCCGAGTACGCCTTGCAGGCTCTCGATCGTGACGCCACCGGGCGCCAACAGGTGTTCACTGACTGAGGACAACAACTCGCTCATATGCTTTACGCCTTAAATTCGTCGTTCTGATGCAGGTCGCTGGGCGCCCTGCGAGAAAAAGCGCCGGTGACTGGACACCGGCATCCGCGCCCGGATGGACGCCTGTTCGTTGCTGTCGCGTTCGGCCAGCAGCACGGCCTCGCCTTGATCCTGTTGTGCCAGCACACGCCCCCATGGGTCGACTATTGCCGCATGCCCCCAGGTTTCCCGCTGCCCCGGATGCGTCCCACCTTGGGCAGCCGCGAGCACATAACACTGGGTTTCGATGGCTCGCGCGCGAATCAGCACGTCCCAGTGCGCAGCGCCGGTCACGGCGGTAAAGGCCGACGGCGCGGTAATCAGTTCCGCTCCGGCAGCACGCAATTCGCTGTAGAGCTCTGGAAAGCGCAGGTCATAGCAGACCGTCAGGCCGACCCGGCCGACCGGTGTGTCCGCCACGACCACCCCGTTGCCATAAGCATAGTCATCGGATTCACGATAACGGCCACGATTGTCCGCCACGTCGACGTCGAACAGGTGCAGCTTGTCGTAGCGCGCCACCGTTTCGCCCTGGTCGTCGACCAGCAACGAACAGGCATGCACTTTGGCCGTCGGTTGATCCACCGGCGGCAACGGCAATGTGCCGGCCACTATCCATAACTTGAGGTCGCGTGCGGTCTGTTTCAACCAGGGCAGAATCGGGCCTTCGCCCAGTGCTTCGGCGCGCCCGATGTCGGCAATGTCGCGACGGCCCATGGCGGCGAAGTTTTCCGGCAATACCGCCAGTTTCGCACCGCCAGCAGCCGCTTGTTCAAGCAGCCGACGGGCCTGGGCCAGATTGGCCAGCACATCGCTCTGGCTGACCATTTGAATCACCGCGACAGACATGACCTTTTCCTTATTGAAATCAACACAGACCTTGTAGGAGCGAGCTTGCTCCGGGCGGCGCTCCGACGATGGACGTGAACGATGACGCAGGCTGTCTGAAAAAACGCGTCGCGTCCAAACTCATCGCGAGCGAGCTCGCTCCTACAAGGGGCGAGCCGCAATGATCATGCTACTCCATAGGCCCGAAGGATGGCTTTTCAAAAAGGCTTGTCGAAGGTGATTTTCGGTTCTTTCCACGGCCCGTTGACGGTGTATTTCACACTGGCGAAACGGGCGACCCGGTCACCGATCAGCTTGTCGATCAGGAACAGTGCCCCACCGACCGCAGGTGCACCGACGATCAGTGCAGCGATCGGCAGGTTATTGGTCACCGGCAAGGTCACCAACAGTTTCGCATCGATCTGATCGGCCACCATGTTCAGGGTGCCGTCGAGTTCGATGGTGCTCGACGGCCCCGTCAGCCGGATCGGCTCGCGGGTGACATACACTCCGTTCGTCCCAACCAGCAGTCCCTTGACCCGGTCATAACTCAGGCCTTTGCCGAACAGGTCGGAGAAGTCCAGGCGCAAGCGACGGCCGATGGAGTTGAAGTTGAGTAAACCAAATACCCGTAGCGCCTGGGCACTGCCTTCGACCTCGACGAACTGGCCCTGATTGAGCGTCGCATCGAGCGAGCCGGAGAAACGCTTGGTCGCCACCCAGGCCGGCGATCCGGGCCAGCGGCCATCGACATCCATATAAAAGTCCTGGCTGGTGACGCTAGGTGCATACCCCCAGTTCTTGAGCACATCGGCGAGGTTCTTGCCGCTGATGCGTCCCTTGTACCAGCTTGAGCTGGCGCCAGGCACGCCTTCCCAACCACCGCTGCCCACCAGCAAAATGCCCTTGAGCCCCAGGTCCAGCGAATTGAACACGATGCCCTTGTCCGTCGGACGAATTTTCAGTGACCAGCCGCCCACCAGATCCTTGCCCTGGAACAACTGATTGATGGTGATGTCCATCGCCGGGATTTTCGTCGGGTCTACCGACGCCAGCGGATCCGGTGAGTTTTCATCAGCCAGCACGGCCGGGTCCGGTGCGGGCAGGCGCACGGTTTGCAGATTGATCGTGATCGGCACCGCGTTCGTATCGGGCAGGCTGGCGTTACCCTTGATCTGCTGGCTGTCGAGTTGCAGCGCCCAGGCGGAAGCCTTGCGCGTCAGCTGGATCGAGGCCTGATCGAGTGTGGTGCCGATACCGCTGAGCTTGCCCACCTTGAAATCCGCGCCGCTGAGCAATTGCCTGGCGCTGCCGCCGGGGTCCTGTCCGGCGTATTTATCCACCAGATCCTTCCACGGGCCAACGTCCAGCTCCGACAGTACGCCCCGTACCCGCAGGCCTTTGGTGTCAGGCAATACCGCCTCGCCGACACCGAGGGACAATTCCCCGCGACCGTCGGCGAAATTGCTGGCCGGGGCCGCGAACGTGAAGCTCGCCAGATCCCCGTAGTTGACCCAATAGCGCCGTTCGTCGCCCTGCAAGGTCATACGGAACTTCGTGTCGCGCCCGGTATCGGCGGTCATGCCGAACGGAGCAGGCAAATCGACGGCCACGCCCTTGAGGCTGGAATTGACCAGCAATTGGCTGTCGGCGCCGTTGAGGGTCAGTTGCAGTTGATAAGGAATCACGCCACTCGTCGGCAGAGGCTGGGTCACCTTCAGCCAATCGGTCAGTTTCTTGACCTCGACCTGGCCCGACGCGGTCACCCGGGTATTGAGTTTACCCGGACTGCCATCAGCAAAAATCTGTGCGGTAACCGGCCTTTCGAATGCCCTTGCGCTGATGTTCTGCCCGCTCAGGCCTTTGGCACTGTCGAAACGGAAGTCACCTTTGAGCTGGGTGAGTTCCAATACAGGCTCGGCCAGTTTCAAACGTGCCTTGGCGGTCTTGAAATCGACGAGGATCTTCGGCTCCTCGCCTTTTGTCAGTGGAATGTCCAGGTTCAACTTGCCTTGCAGGTCGCCCTCGCCTTCCCAGCCGGCAAAGGTTGCCCCGGTGCCGATCGGCGCTTCCTGGAGGATTTTCAGGCCATCACCCAAACCGCCGGCAAATCCGCCTTCGAGGAACAAATGAACGTTCTGCCCGGCAGGTACATGGGGAATGTTGACGTAAACATCGTTGACCTGGGTGTCGAGCAATTGGCCCTTGCTGGCCAGAATCCGCACGCCGCTGTCTTCGACGAACACATCGCCGCTGACCTTGCTGACATGGGGCCAGCCCGGCTGGAAGGCCAGTTCGGCATCGTGAACCTTGAAGTACAGGCTGATGCTGCGATCCACGTCTGCGGCACCGTGGCTGAGCGAACCTTGATACTGGAAGAAGCCTTGATCCACCGCGCCCTTGAGAATCGCGGTGCGCAGCCATTCATCCAGCGCCGGGCTGAGAACCGCCGGCAAGTACTTGGCGGTGTAGCGACCGTCACCGTCCACCAGGCCGACCCGCAGGTCCATGTAGTCTTCCTGGGTGTGATCGAAATGCAGGCGAATCAAGAAGTCGCCGGCGATCTTGCCTTCCTCGCCCAGCACTTTCAGATACGGCGCAATCAGGGTGAAACCTTCTTTATCGAGCTTCCAGGTCAGCCGCGCATTGGCCTGAATGTACTGCCATGGCTTGGCGAAAATCGGGTCCAGGTGCAGCATGAAATCCTTGCTGTCCATGCGCAGTTCGCCGTGTCCCAGGTCACCGCTGATGCTGCCGCTGACATTTCGGGCCGCCGGCGCACCGTGATAGGCATCGAAGCCCACCTGGTCGAGGTTGGCGGCAAACCCGAACTTGCTGTCATCGGTGGCATTCGGGCGCAAGTCGACCAGCACGTTACGTAATCCACCCGTGACTTTCAGCCGCTCGACGACCTTGGCAAAACCTTCCGGCAACGGTGCCATGGCGTTGAGCAACGGGGTAAGCGGAGTGAGATCAACCCGGTCGGCTTGCAGGTGCCAGAGCTCTTCGGTTTTATCGGTGGCTGCGCTTTGCTTGAGCTGCAAGTGCGTTTCCCAGCGGGTCTCGCCGAGGTTCATCGCCAGGGAATCCAGAGTCACTGACACGCTTTCGGCGCTGCGCTGGAAGTAACCATTGAGCGCCAGGTTATTGATCTGGATCGGCTTGCGGTCGGCGTAGGCGCCCTTGATTTGTGGCGCGTTCAAGCGCACTGCGGCGCTTTGCAGGGCGCCTTTGCCCCAGGTCGCCCACAGTTCGCCACCGGCCTTGATCTCGGGAAAACTCCACTCTTGGGTCACTCGCTCGGGCAACCACTTCGACCAGTCGCTTTGCGGCAGGCTCAGGTAGACCTCGGCTTCACCGTCCTTCCATTGGCTGGCACTAATGCGGGTACGCAGGCTCATGGCCACCGGTTGCCCGTCAGGCAGAGTCAGTCTGGCGTCGAGCCGCTGGCGCGATGCCCCGGTTTTCAGATTAAGGCCGACATAAGTCAGGTTCAGTGGCGAATGTGCAAACGGCTGCAAGGTCACCTGGCTGTCAAGCACCGACAGTTGCTGAATCATCTGCATACGATTGAGCAATTGTTCCGGATCGGTGGGTTGATCCTGTTGCACCGGCAAACCTTCCAGAGCCCATTGACCGTCGTCGCCCTCCTTGACGCTGATCTTCAGGCCGCTGAGCTCCAGATGAGCGATGCGTACCTGGCGTGCCAGCAGGCTGCCCCAAAGGTCCGGCACCGCGCGCACCTGATCCAGGTGCAAGGCATTGGCACCCTCGCCAACCGTCACGTCGCGGGCCATCAATATGGGGGCAAATCCACTCCAGCTGCCTTCGAGTTCACCGATCTGCAATGGCATGCCCAAGGCATCGCTGGCTTTGGTTTCGATGTCGGCACGGTACTCGGCGACTAACGGCGTCAGCTCCCGGCCGAGGCTGACGTAGAGCGCCATCAACACCAAAACCAACGCGCACAGGCCCAGACCCCAGCGGGTCAGTGCGGCCAAAATGCGTGTCAGACGGTCCATGTCAGATGGCCCCTATGGCAAAAAATTTGCAAAAAGCTGAGGCCAGCCATTCTTGAACAATCAAAACGATACGCTTCAGAGCAGCACCACGTCGTATTGTTCCTGGGAATACATGGTTTCGACCTGGAAGCGGATGGTGCGCCCGATAAACCCTTCCAGCTCGGCGACGTTGCCCGACTCTTCGTCGAGCAGGCGGTCCACCACTTTCTGGTTCGCCAATACACGATAGCCTTCCGCCTGATAGGCGCGAGCCTCACGCAGGATTTCACGGAAGATTTCGTAGCAAACGGTTTCCGGTGTCTTGAGCTTGCCGCGCCCCTGACAGGCGTTGCATGGCTCGCACAACACTTGCTCAAGGCTTTCGCGGGTACGCTTGCGGGTCATCTGCACCAGGCCCAGTTCGGTGATACCGATGATGTTGGTCTTGGCGTGATCGCGCTCCAGTTGCTTTTCGAGCGTGCGCAATACCTGGCGCTGGTGTTCTTCATCTTCCATGTCGATGAAGTCGATGATGATGATTCCGCCGAGGTTACGCAGGCGCAATTGACGGGCGATGGCCGTCGCGGCTTCGAGGTTGGTCTTGAAGATGGTTTCTTCGAGGTTGCGATGGCCGACGAACGCCCCGGTGTTGACGTCGATGGTGCTCATGGCTTCCGCCGGGTCGACCACCAGATAACCGCCAGACTTGAGCGGGACCTTGCGCTCGAGGGCCTTCTGGATTTCGTCTTCGACGCCATACAGGTCGAAAATCGGCCGCTCGCCCGGGTAATGCTCCAGACGGTCGGCGATCTCGGGCATCAATTCGGCGACGAATTGTGTGGTTTTCTGGAAGGTTTCCCGGGAGTCGATGCGGATCTTCTCGATTTTCGGGCTCACCAGGTCACGCAGGGTGCGTAGCGCCAAACCGAGGTCTTCGTATATCACGCTGGGCGCGCTGATGGTTTTGATCTGGGCGTTAATCTGATCCCAGAGACGGCGCAGGTAACGGATGTCCATGAGGATTTCATCGGCGCCGGCACCTTCGGCTGCCGTGCGCAGGATGAAACCACCAGCTTCCTTGATCCCTTCCTTGGCCACGCAATCAGTGACCACTTGCTTGAGACGTTCGCGCTCGGCTTCGTCTTCGATCTTCAGGGAAATGCCGACATGGGCCGTGCGTGGCATGTACACCAGGTAACGCGAAGGGATCGACAACTGGGTGGTCAGGCGTGCGCCTTTGGAACCGATCGGGTCCTTGGTCACTTGCACCACCAGGCTCTGGCCTTCGTGCACCAGGGCACTGATGCTCTCGACCGCCGGGCCTTCGCGCAGGGATATTTCCGATGCATGAATGAACGCGGCACGATCCAGGCCGATATCGACGAATGCCGCCTGCATCCCCGGCAATACCCGCACGACTTTGCCTTTATAGATGTTGCCGACGATCCCGCGCTTTTGCGTACGCTCGACGTGGACCTCTTGCAGGACACCGTTTTCGACCACCGCCACGCGCGACTCCATCGGCGTGATGTTGATCAGGATCTCTTCACTCATGGCAGGGTCTCGTTCAGGCATGTTCACGATAATGGCCGCATCTGTTCAGAACGTTGCTTGGTGTGCGTTCCGGGTTTGCCAACAGGGTATGCCGAAATGGCCGAGCAGTTCCGCGGTTTCGCAAAGCGGTAGTCCGACCACCGCTGAATAACTTCCATTGAGCCCGGCGACAAACACCGCACCCAGTCCTTGAATGCCATAACCGCCCGCCTTGTCCCTTGGTTCGCTGCTAGCCCAATAGGCGGCGGCTTCTTCTCGACTGATATCACGAAAACGCACCCGACTGGTGACAACCCGGGACTCGCAACGTTCGCCATCGAGCACGGCAATCGCGGTCAGGACCTCATGCTCACACCCTGACAACATCATCAGCATGGAACACGCATCCGCTTGATCAACCGGTTTGCCGAGAATTTTTCCGTCGAGTACCACCGCGGTATCGGCGCCGAGCACACAGAACGGGCCATCGGACACGACAGCGCTGCGCCCCGCTTCGGCTTTGCCGCGCGCCAGGCGCTCGACGTAGGCCGAAGGGGATTCTTGAGGTAAAGGGGCTTCATCGATGTCCGCACTGACGGCGGAGAATGGAACGCCGATCTGCGTAAGCAGTTCACGTCGACGCGGCGAGCCAGAGGCGAGGTACAACCGTTTCATCAAGACCTCTCCCTGTCTAATGCCTGACCGAATCAATTGATTTTGTAACGTCGACGCAATCCGCGCAAACCGAAACTGATCCAGGGCCAGAGCAATGCACTGACCAGTGCCGGCAGCACCAGCGCCAGCGTCGGCTGACGATTGCCGGTCAAGGCACTGAGCCATAGTTGTACAAGCTGGGCCAGGCCGAAGATCACCAGGATCACCAGGCTCTGCTGCCACATCGGGAACATGCGCAGACGTTGCTGCAGCGCCAGTACCAAATAGGTGATGAGGGTCAGGATCAAGGCGTTCTGCCCCAGGAGCGTGCCGTACAGCACGTCCTCGGCCAGGCCCAGGCAAAACGCCGTCACCATCCCGACTGTCTGCGGCAGGTTCAACGCCCAGAATGCCAGCAACAAGGCCAGCCACAGCGGGCGCAGGATTTCCATGAATTGCGGCAGGGGTGAAACGCTCAGCAGCAGACCGACGGCGAACGTCAGCCAGACTATCCAGCCGTTTCGGGATGCTTTTACACCGCCCATTATTCTCTCCCCACTGGAGTGGCCGGCGCGGCGACTGGCGGTTTGGCGGCAGGCTTCGCGGCAGCGGGTTGCGCCGCCGGCGGTTTAGCCGCCGCAGGATGCGTGGCCGCAGGCTTGGCTGGCTTGGTGGTTGGCTTGGCTGGCGCAGTGGCCGCAGGCGCCGCCGTGGCAGGAGCCACCGGAGCGGCAGCCGGTGCTGCGGGTGCTGCGGGGTTGACCAGCTTCGGAACTGTCGCCGGAATGATCGGGCCACCACCCTGTGCGTCCAGGTTTTCCTGGGCCTGGGCGGCGTCGTTGGCGCGCTCTTCGGCCGTACGGTTGTCGCTGAACACCAGCAGCAGGTAACGGCTGCGGTTCAAGGCGGCGGTCGGGATGGCGCGGACAATGGCAAACGGCTGGCCGGAATCGTGAATCACTTCCTTGACCGTCGCCACCGGATAACCGGCCGGGAAACGTTGCCCGAGGCCGGAGCTGACCAGCAAATCGCCTTCCTTGATGTCGGCAGTATCGGCCACATGACGCAACTCGAGACGCTCCGGATTGCCGGTGCCGCTGGCAATCGCCCGCAAACCGTTACGGTTCACCTGCACCGGAATGCTGTGGGTGGTATCGGTCAACAGCAGGACGCGAGAGGTATAGGGCATCAACTCCACCACCTGGCCCATCAGGCCACGGGCATCGAGCACCGGCTGACCGAGGACCACGCCGTCGCGCTCACCTTTATTGATGATGATGCGATGGGTAAAGGGGTTGGGGTCCATGCCGATCAACTCGGCCACTTCGACTTTCTCGTTGACCAGCGCCGAAGAGTTGAGCAACTCGCGCAGCCGAACGTTCTGCTCGGTCAGGGCGGCAAGCTTCTGCATGCGCCCCTGCAACAGCAGGTTTTCAGTCTTGAGTTTTTCGTTTTCGGCGACGAGTTCGGTCCGGCTGCCAAACTGACTGGCAACGCCTTCCCACAGTCGTCCGGGCAGGTCGGTGATCCAGTAGGCGTCCATCAGCACCAGCGACATCTGGCTGCGTGCAGGCTTGAGCAGACTGAAACGGGCATCGACCACCATCAGCGCGACCGATAGCACGACCAGCACCAACAGGCGCACGCCCAGTGAAGGGCCCTTGGTGAAAAGCGGTTTAATAAGCCGCTCCTCCCAGGCAAATGTTCTGTTTATTCATACGGCGGCAATCCGGCCTGGATGCAGACTGACAGAAGATAAACGCGAACAGGCAGCACTGCAAAGTGCCGCCTGCGCGCTCAACAGCATAGAGGCGATCCGGCGACTTATTCGCTGGAAAGCAGGTCCATGGTGTGTTTATCCATCATTTCCAATGCACGGCCACCACCGCGAGCAACGCAGGTCAGCGGGTCTTCGGCAACGATCACCGGCAGACCGGTTTCCTGGGCCAGCAGCTTGTCCAGGTCACGCAGCAAGGCGCCACCACCGGTCAGTACCAGGCCGCGCTCGGCGATGTCGGAAGCCAATTCCGGAGGCGATTGCTCCAGGGCGCTTTTCACGGCCTGAACGATGGTTGCCAGGGACTCTTGCAGAGCTTCCAGCACTTCGTTGGAGTTCAGGGTAAATGCGCGTGGAACGCCTTCGGCCAGGTTACGGCCACGTACGTCGACTTCGCGAACTTCGCCGCCCGGGTAGGCCGTACCGATTTCCTGTTTGATGCGCTCGGCGGTGGATTCACCGATCAGGCTGCCGTAGTTGCGACGCACGTAGGTGATGATCGCTTCGTCGAAGCGGTCGCCGCCAACGCGGACGGATTCGGCGTACACCACACCGTTCAGGGAGATCAGCGCGATTTCGGTGGTACCGCCACCGATATCCACGACCATCGAACCGCGGGCTTCTTCAACCGGCAGGCCGGCACCGATGGCAGCGGCCATTGGCTCTTCGATCAGGAATACTTCGCGGGCACCGGCACCGAGGGCCGATTCGCGGATGGCACGACGCTCAACCTGGGTGGATTTGCATGGAACGCAGATCAACACGCGAGGGCTAGGCTGCAGGAAGCTGTTTTCGTGAACCTTGTTGATAAAGTACTGCAGCATTTTTTCGCACACGCTGAAGTCGGCGATAACGCCGTCCTTCATCGGACGAATGGCAGCAATGTTGCCCGGAGTACGGCCGAGCATGCGCTTGGCTTCGGTGCCGACAGCAACGACACTTTTCTGGTTACCGTGTGTCCGAATGGCCACAACGGAGGGCTCATTCAGGACGATACCGCGCTCGCGCACGTAAATAAGGGTGTTGGCAGTGCCCAGGTCAATGGAAAGATCGCTGGAAAACATGCCACGCAGTTTCTTGAACATGGGAAAGGGACCCTAGGCAACGCGTGGGTAAAAAAGTGCGGCAAACTCTAACAACGACAGGGATTTTGGGCAAGGCGCCAATATGTTAAATTGGCCGCTTTTCTGTGCACCAAGCCCCACAATCGCGGCCTTATGACCGTAGAAGTGCGGTAGTGTTCCGACAATCTAACACACGGACGCCGTCCGTTTTGTTTTCCACTGGAGAATCCCAATGGCGCTAGAACGCTCCGACGTGGAAAAAATCGCTCATCTGGCCTGCCTTGGCCTCAATGATGCCGATCTTCCACACATCACTTCGGCCCTCAACAGCATTCTCGGGCTGGTCGACGAAATGCAGGCGGTCAATACCGACGGTATCGAACCGCTGGCCCACCCGCTGGAAGCCAGCCAGCGCCTGCGCGCAGACGTCGTGACCGAGACCAATAACCGCGAGGCCTACCAGTCCATCGCACCAGCGGTCGAAAACGGCCTGTACCTGGTTCCGAAAGTCATCGACTAAAGGGAAAGAGCCTGCAATGCATCAATTGACTCTGGCCGAGATCGCCCGCGGACTCGCCGATAAAAAGTTTTCCTCCGAAGAGCTGACCAAAGTCCTGCTGGCGCGCATCGCCCTGCTCGATCCACAGCTCAACAGTTTCATCAGCCTCACCGAGGACCTGGCGCTCACGCAGGCGAAAGCCGCTGATGCACGCCGCGCCAATGGTGAGAGCGGCGCCCTGCTCGGCGCGCCGATCGCCCACAAGGACCTGTTCTGCACCCAGGGCATTCGCACCAGCTGCGGCTCGAAGATGCTCGACAACTTCAAGGCCCCGTACGACGCCACCGTCGTCGCCAAGCTGGCCGCTGCCGGCGCCGTGACCCTGGGCAAGACCAACATGGACGAGTTCGCCATGGGTTCGGCCAACGAGTCGAGCTACTACGGCGCAGTGAAAAACCCGTGGAACCTGGAACACGTGCCAGGCGGTTCGTCCGGTGGCTCGGCGGCGGCAGTTGCCGCTCGTCTGCTGCCTGCGGCCACCGGCACCGACACCGGTGGTTCGATTCGTCAGCCTGCGGCCCTGACTAACCTCACCGGCCTGAAACCGACGTACGGTCGTGTGTCGCGCTGGGGCATGATCGCTTACGCCTCCAGCCTCGATCAGGGCGGCCCTTTGGCTCGCACTGCCGAAGACTGCGCAATTTTGTTGCAAGGTATGGCCGGCTTCGATCCGAACGACTCCACCAGCATCGACGAGCCTGTGCCGGACTACAGCGCCAGCCTCAACGGCTCGCTGCAAGGCCTGCGTATCGGTGTGCCGAAAGAGTACTTCAGCGCCGGTCTCGACCCGCGCATTGCCGATCTGGTCATGGCCAGCGTCGAAGAGCTGAAAAAGCTCGGCGCCGTGGTCAAGGAAATCAGCCTGCCGAACATGCAGCACGCGATTCCTGCGTACTACGTGATCGCTCCGGCCGAAGCCTCTTCCAACCTGTCGCGTTTCGATGGCGTGCGTTTCGGCTATCGCTGCGCAGACCCGAAAAACCTCGAAGACCTGTACAAGCGCTCCCGTGGCGAAGGTTTCGGGACAGAAGTGCAGCGCCGCATCATGGTCGGTGCCTACGCCCTGTCCGCCGGTTACTACGATGCCTACTATCTGAAGGCGCAGAAGATTCGTCGCTTGATCAAGAACGACTTCATGGCCGCCTTCAATGAGGTCGACATCATCCTCGGCCCAACCACGCCAAACCCGGCCTGGAAGCTCGGCGCCAAGAACAGCGACCCGGTCGCTGCGTACCTGGAAGACGTCTACACCATCACCGCCAACCTCGCGGGCCTGCCAGGCCTGTCGATGCCGGCCGGTTTCGTCGATGGTCTGCCGGTCGGCGTGCAACTGCTCGCTCCGTATTTCCAGGAAGGCCGCTTGCTTAATGTTGCGCACCAGTACCAGTTGAATACTGACTGGCACACCCGCACCCCAACCGGCTTCTGAGGAGACACACATGCAATGGGAAGTCGTGATCGGGCTGGAGATTCACACCCAGCTCACCACCCGGTCGAAAATCTTTTCCGGTAGTTCCACCACCTTCGGTTCCGAGCCGAACACCCAGGCCAGCCTCGTAGACCTGGGCATGCCCGGCGTGCTGCCGGTGCTGAACCAGGAAGCGGTGCGCATGGCGGTGATGTTCGGTCTGGCGATTGACGCCGAGATCGGCCAGCACAACGTGTTCGCCCGTAAAAACTACTTCTACCCGGACCTGCCCAAGGGCTACCAGATCAGCCAGATGGAATTGCCGATCGTCGGCAAGGGCCACCTGGACATCGCCCTGGAAGACGGCACGGTCAAACGTGTCGGCATCACCCGCGCGCACCTGGAAGAAGACGCCGGCAAGAGCCTGCACGAAGAATTCAGCGGCGCCAGCGGCATCGACCTGAACCGTGCCGGCACGCCGTTGCTGGAGATCGTTTCCGAGCCGGACATGCGCAGCGCCAAGGAAGCCGTGGCTTACGTCAAGGCGATCCACGCGCTGGTGCGTTACCTGGGCATCTGTGACGGCAACATGGCCGAAGGCTCGCTGCGTTGCGACTGCAACGTGTCGATCCGCCCGAAAGGCCAGGCCGAGTTCGGCACGCGCTGCGAGATCAAGAACGTCAACTCGTTCCGTTTCATCGAGAAGGCGATCAACAGCGAAATCCAGCGTCAGATCGAACTGATCGAAGACGGCGGCAAAGTGATCCAGCAGACCCGTCTGTACGATCCGAACAAGGACGAGACCCGTCCGATGCGCAGCAAAGAGGAAGCCAACGACTACCGTTACTTCCCTGATCCAGACCTGCTGCCGGTGGTCATCGAGGACTCGTTCCTCAGCGACGTGCGCGCCACCCTGCCGGAACTGCCACCGCAGAAGCGCGAGCGCTTCCAGGCGCAGTTCGGTCTGTCGGCATACGACGCCAACGTGCTGGCCACCAGCCGTGAGCAAGCCGACTACTTCGAGCAAGTCGCGAGCATCAGCGGCGACGCCAAACTGGCGGCGAACTGGGTGATGGTCGAGTTGGGCAGCCTGCTCAACAAGCAAGGCCTGGACATCGAACAGTCGCCGGTTTCCGCAGAGCTTCTGGGCGGCATGCTGCTGCGCATCAAGGACAACACCATCTCCGGCAAAATCGCCAAGGTGGTGTTCGAAGCGATGGCCAACGGCGAAGGCAGCGCGGACGAGATCATCGACAAGCGCGGCCTCAAGCAAGTGACCGACAGCGGCGCCATCTCGGCGGTGCTGGACGAAATGCTCGCGGCCAACGCCGAGCAGGTCGAACAATACCGCGCGGCAGATGAAGCCAAGCGCGGCAAGATGTTCGGCTTCTTCGTCGGCCAGGCCATGAAAGCCTCCAAAGGCAAGGCCAACCCGCAACAAGTGAACGAATTGCTCAAAAGCAAACTCGAAGGCTGATAGAAATGGAGCCAGATTTCAGTCCTGGCTCAAAACCTTGTAGGAGCGAGCTTGCTCGCGATGGAATGTCAGTTGGCATCAAAGTGACTGACACACCATCGCGAGCAAGCTGGCTCCTACAGTTATTTCGGGAAACCTTCGAATGAAACGTCTGCTTGGCGCCTGCGCCCTCCTCTCGCTCCTGGCCGGTTGCGCCAGCACTGACACCGTCGACCCGCATGGCTACGACAAAACCGGTGTGGCTTCGTACTACGGTGCCAAACACCAAGGCAAACGCACCGCCAATGGCGAGCGTTTCGACAAGAATTCCATGACCGCCGCCCATCGCCAGCTACCCTTCGGTACGCGGGTGAAGGTGACTAATCTGAATAACGACAAATCCTGCGTGGTGCGTATCAATGATCGCGGGCCGCACACCCGTGGCCGCCTGATCGACCTGTCCCACGAAGCCGCCGCACGCCTGGGCATGATCAAAAGCGGCACAGCTCGGGTGCGGGTCCAGGCCCTCGACGACTGACCGATGGAGCCCCGACCATTTTCGGATTAGCCGATTTACCCCTGATCAGCGTGATCGAATTGCTCAGCGGATTGCTCCTGCTGATCGTTGGCGCCGAATTGATGGTACGCGCCGCCGTACGCATTGCCGCGCGGTTGCACATACGTCCGCTGATCATCGGCCTGACCATCGTCGCCCTCGGCAGCAGCGCGCCGCAAATGGCGGTCAGCCTGCAAGCGACCCTGGCGCATAACGCCGATATTGCCGTCGGCAGTGTGATCGGCAGCGGTATTTTCAACATCCTCGTCACCCTCGGGTTGTCCGCACTGATCATCCCGTTGCGGGTTTCCCGGCAACTGGTACGCCTGGATATTCCGCTGATGATCGGCGCCAGCCTGCTGGTGTTCGTACTCGCCTGGAATGAAGAACTGACCCGTGCCGACGGCGTGATGTTGCTGACAGCACTGGCGATTTACCTGGGCTTGTTGCTGCGCCAGTCACGGCATTCGGCGCGGCCAGTATCGAGCCATGACCACCATGCGCAAGCGCCATGGCTGAGCAGCCTGCTGATGATCGTCACCGGGTTGGCGATGCTGGTGTACGCCGGGCACTTGCTGTTGGGGGCTGCCGTTGCGGTCGCCACCGACCTTGGGTTGTCTGAGCGGATCATCGGCCTGACCATCGTCGCCGTCAGCACATCACTGCCTGAGCTCGCCACTTCGTTGATCGCCGCAATGCGCGGCGAGCGTGATATTGCCGTGGGCAACGTGATTGGCAGCAACCTGTTCAACCTGTTGGGCGTGCTCGGCTTTACCGCGCTGGTGGCGCCGTCGCCGCTATCGGTGTCGCCCAACGCCCTGGATTTCGACCTGCCGGTGATGCTCGGCGTCGCGGCGCTGTGCCTGCCAGTGTTCTACTCCGGCTACCGGGTGACCCGCGCCGAAGGCCTGCTGTTTCTGGGTTTGTACCTGGCGTATGGGCTGCACGTGGTGTCGTTCACCACGGGCATGCCACTGGCCGGCAAGCTGGAACACTTGATGCTGTTTTTCGTCCTGCCGGCGCTGGTGGCGTTTTTGCTGTTCACGTCGCTGCGCGCCTGGCGTCGCCAACACCATAAGAGGGAAATCCCATGACCGAGAATAAAAAACCCGGCGTTGAAGTCCGCCGCCAAGTGATGGGCGACGCCTTCGTCGACCGCGCACTGGGCAACGCCACCGAGTTCACCCAGCCGCTGCAGGATTTCGTCAATGAACACGCCTGGGGCGGTGTATGGAATCGCGACGGCCTGCCGCTGAAGACCCGCAGCCTGATCACCCTCGCCGCGTTGACCGCACTCAAGTGCCCGCAGGAGTTGAAAGGTCACGTACGCGGTGCACTGAACAACGGCTGCACCGTGGAAGAGATTCGCGAAGCGCTGCTGCATTGCGCGGTGTATGCCGGCGTGCCGGCGGCGATCGATGCGTTTCGCGCGGCGCAGGAAGTGATCGACAGCTACCAGAAGCCAGAGTGAGTCTTTGAAATTCAGGTTGCCTGATCTGGCGCCATCGCGGGCAAGTCGAAGAGGTCTGAAAGTACACAGCAAAACTGCCAGTCAGATCCACCCACCCCACTGCAAAAAGAAGATCCCGATGTTGGTGGTGACCGCCGCCATCAGCGTGGTGATCACGATGATCGCCGCCGCCAGTTCATGGTTACCATCCGCCGCCCGGGCCATGACGAAACTGGCAGCGGCGGTCGGGCTGCCGAAGTACAGAAACAGAATCCCCAGCTCCGCACCACGAAAACCCCACAGCCATGCACCCAGCGTCGCCAGCACCGGCAGGCCGATCATCTTCACCAGGCTTGAACTCAGCGCCATGTTGCCGCTTTTGCGCAGCGCCGCCAGCGACAGCGTACCGCCGATGCAGATCAACGCCAGTGGCAACGTGGTTTGCGCCAGATACTGGCCGGAGGTCTCGAGCCATCCCGGCAAGCCGATCTTGAAAAAGGCGAACGGTGCAGCCGCAATCACGCTGATGATCAGCGGGTTGCTGAACACGCTTTTGCAGATACTCCAGGGATCGGACTTGATCACCGGGCTGTACACCGCCAGCACGATGGTCGACAGGGTGTTGTAAAACAGGATCACCAACGCAGCGAGAATTGCCCCGAGGGAAATCCCGTAGCTGCCGTACATGCTCGCCGCCAGTGCCAGGCCGATGACCCCATTGTTACCGCGAAAGGCGCCCTGGGTGTAGATCCCGCGATCCTCTCTTGGGCACTTGAGGATCGCCCAGCCCCAGGCAATCGCGAAGCACACCAGAGTCGCCACGGAAAAGTAGATCAGCAATGCCGGTTGCAACGCCGCGTGCAGATCGGCATGCAGGATGCCCAGAAACAGCAGCGCCGGCATGGTGACGTTGAACACCAATGCCGACGCCGTGTGGATGAAATTGTCATTGATCCAGTCGATGCGTTTGAGCAGCCCCCCCAGAAACAGCATGGCAAACACCGGCGCGGTGATGTTCAGGGTTTCGAGGAAAATTGCCAGCATGCCGGGAGGACCTTGGGGTGTGCGTCGTTAGGGGGCTAATGATAAGCCACTGGGGACGTTGGCGTCTGGTAGATCGCCTTCGCTGGCAAGCCAGCTCCTACAGGTTCAGCGCAATCCCTGTAGGAGCTGGCTTGCCAGCGAAGAACGATAACGCGGTCTCAGGTAATAGGCGCCGGGTTGAACAGGGTAATGTCGTTATGCAGCTTATGCTGCTCCGCCCACGTCAGTTTCTTCCCACTGGCAACATCCAGGTAATAGTGGAACAGCTCCCAACCGAGCTCCTCGATAGATGCGCGCCCGGTGGCAATGCGCCCGGCGTCGATGTCGATCAGGTCCGGCCAGCGTTGCGCCAGTTCGGTCCGGGTCGAGACCTTCACCACCGGCGCCATGGCCAAACCGTAAGGCGTGCCGCGACCGGTAGTGAATACATGCAGGTTCATCCCCGCCGCCAACTGCAACGTCCCGCAGACAAAGTCGCTGGCCGGGGTCGCACAGAAGATCAGGCCTTTGCGCTTGAAACGCTCGCCAGGGCCAAGCACACCATTGATCGCGCTGCTGCCGGACTTGACGATCGAGCCCAATGATTTCTCGACAATGTTCGACAGCCCGCCCTTCTTGTTGCCCGGCGTGGTGTTGGCACTGCGATCCGCTTCGCCCTTGGCCAGGTAACGGTCGTACCAGTCCATTTCCCGCACCAGTTCCTGGGCGACGTCCTGGTTTTCCGCGCGGGAGGTCAGCAGATAAATGGCATCGCGCACTTCGGTGACTTCGGAAAACATCACCGTCGCACCAGCCCGCAGCAGCAGGTCCGAGGCATAGCCGAGTGCCGGGTTGGCGGTGATGCCGGAGAACGCATCACTACCGCCGCACTGCATGCCGAGGATCAGCTCGGACGCCGGCACGGTTTCCCGGCGGCGTTGATCAAGTTTCTTCAGACGGACTTCGGCCAGCGTCATGATCTGCTCGATCATCTCGGTGAAGCCGTGACTGGAATCCTGCAAGCGGTACAACCACGGCTCGCTGAGATCCACCGAGCTGTCGTTGTCGTGCATCACCTGTCCGGCCTGCAATTTCTCGCAGCCCAGGCTGATCACCAGGGCTTCGCCGCCCAGGTTCGGGTTGCGCGCCAGGTTGCGCACGGTGCGGATCGGGATGTAGGCATCGGTGGCGGTGATCGCCACGCCGCAGCCGTAGCTGTGGGTCAGCGCCACCACATCATCGACGTGCGGGTACTTGGGCAGCAACTCGGCCTTGATACGCTTGACCGCATGATCGAGCACGCCGGTCACGCATTGCACGGTGGTGGTGATACCGAGAATGTTGCGCGTGCCGACGGTGCCATCGGCGTTGCGATAACCCTCGAAGGTGTAGCCTTCCAGCGGTGCCTGCGCGGCCGGCACGTCGGTGGACAGCGGCAGGCTGTCCAGCGGCGGCGCAGTGGGCATGCGCAGTTGATCTTCCTTGACCCAACTGCCGCGGGGGATCGGCTGCAAGGCGTAGCCGATGGTCTGGCCGTAACGAATCACCTGACCACCTTCGGGAATGTCTTCCAGGGTGACCTTGTGGCTCTGTGGCACGAAGTCCACGGTGACCAGGCCGTCCGCAAACTCGGTACCGGCCGGAACCCCCTGATCGTTGACCACGATCACTACGTTGTCCCGCTCGTGCAGGCGGATGTAGCGCGGCGAGTCGGAATGTTCAATCAACTGCATGACGCCGCTCCTCAGGAATGCGCTTGAGACATTTTGCCAGGGGCTTCAGAACCGTTCGCTGGTGGCTCTTTGAGCACCACACGCTTGATCGGGCCCACGATGACCAGATAGCTGAACACCGCGACCAACGCGTTGCAACCGACAAACACCAGCGCCCACTTGAACGAACCGGTAGAGCTGATGATGTAGCCGATGACGATCGGCGTGGTGATGGAAGCCAGGTTGCCGAAGGTATTGAACAGGCCACCGCTCAGGCCTGCGATCTGCTTCGGCGAGGTGTCGGACACCACCGCCCAGCCCAATGCACCAACGCCTTTGCCGAAGAATGCCAGGGCCATGAAGCCGACGACCATCCATTCAACATCGACGTAGTTGCACGCCACGATGCTGCTGGAAACCAGCAGGCCGGCGATGATCGGCGCCTTGCGGGCGAAGGTCAGCGAATGGCCCTTGCGCAGCAGGTAATCGGAAATCACCCCGCCGAGCACACCACCGATGAAGCCGCAGATCGCTGGCAAGGACGCAATGAAACCGGCCTTGAGAATGGTCATGCCGCGCTCTTGTACCAGGTACACCGGGAACCAGGTCAGGAAGAAGTAAGTGATGCCGTTGATGCAGTACTGGCCCAGGTACACGCCGAGCATCATGCGGTTGGTCAGCAGTTGGCGGATGTAGTCCCACTTCGGGCCGTCGACTTTCTTGCCTTTGCCCTTGTCCTGGTCCATGTCGACCATGCCGCCGTTGTCGGCGATGTGTTTGAACTCGGCGTCATTGATCATCGGATGCTGGCGCGGGCTGTGGATAACCTTGAGCCAGATCCCTGAGAAGATGATGCCAATCACGCCCATGACGATGAACACGTGTTGCCAGCCGAAGCTGTAGACGATCCAGCCCATCAGCGGTGCGAACAGCACGGTGGCGAAGTATTGCGCCGAGTTGAAGATCGCCGAGGCGGTGCCGCGTTCAGCGGTCGGGAACCAGGCCGCCACGATGCGCGCGTTACCGGGGAAGGACGGCGCTTCGGCCAGGCCCACCAGGAAACGCAGCATGAACAGCGCAACCACCGCCGTGGACATGCCGAACTCGCCGACATACCCCTGCAGGACCGTGAACAGCGACCAGGTGAAGATGCTCAACGCATAGATTTTTTTCGAACCGAAACGGTCCAGCAGCCAGCCACCGGGAATTTGCCCGGCCACGTAGGCCCAACCGAATGCGGAGAAGATGTAGCCGAGGGTAACGGCATCAATGCCCAGGTCTTTCTGCAGGCTGGAGCCGGCGATGGCGATGGTAGCGCGGTCGGCGTAGTTGATCGTGGTCACCAGAAACAGCATGAGCAGGATCAGATAGCGGACGTGAGTCGGCTTGGTCGATTGCATGTAGATGTACTCCCACTGATTATTTTTATGCGGGTAATAACGGTGTTCTGTAGGAGCGAGCTTGCTCGCGATGGTGGTCAACGATGACGCGGGGCATCAGGCTGAACTTCGCGACCTCGAGACCATCGCGAGCCGAGCTCGCTCCTACAGGGGGCGCGGTATCGTTGCCAATACCGCGGTGTTTCTTGTTACGAGCCGATGTAGCTGGTCTTCACGACCGTGTAGAACTCTTGCGCATAGCGACCTTGCTCACGTGATCCATAGGATGAACCTTTACGCCCACCGAACGGAACGTGGTAATCCACACCGGCGGTCGGCAGGTTGACCATCACCATCCCGGCCTGGGAGTGGCGCTTGAAGTGGTTGGCGTATTTCAACGAGGTGGTGGCGATGCCCGCCGACAGGCCGAACTCGGTGTCGTTGGCCATGGCCAGCGCGGCGTCGTAGTCGGCCACGCGCACCACGTTGGCTACCGGGCCGAAGATCTCTTCACGGCTGATGCGCATCGCGGCTTCACTGTCGGCAAACAGGGTTGGCGCGAGGAAGAAGCCTTCAGTATCGCAGGTCACCAGACCACCGCCGCTGACCAGGCGTGCACCTTCGGACTGGCCGATGTCGATGTACTTCATGTCCTGTTCAAGTTGAGCTTGGGAGGCCACCGGACCGATGTCGGTGCCAGCCTTCAAGGCGTGACCGACCTTGATCGACTTCATGCGCTCGGCCATGGCTTCGACGAATTTGTCGTGGATGCCGGCGGTGACGATGAAGCGGCTCGATGCGGTGCAACGCTGGCCAGTGGAATAGAACGCGCTCTGCACCGACAACTCGACCGCTTGCTTGAGGTCGGCGTCGTCGAGAATGATCTGCGGGTTCTTGCCGCCCATTTCCAGCTGGACCTTGGCCTGACGCGATACGCAGTTGACCGCGATCTGACGACCCACGCCCACGGAACCGGTGAAGCTGATGCCATCGACTTTCGGGCTGTTGACCAGTGCATCGCCTACCACGCGACCGCTGCCCATCACCAGGTTGAACACACCGGCCGGGAAGCCGGCGCGTGAGATGATTTCGGCCAGGGCCCAGGCGCAACCCGGTACCAGGTCGGCAGGTTTGAGCACGACGCAGTTACCGTAGGCCAGGGCTGGAGCGATTTTCCATGCCGGGATGGCAATCGGGAAGTTCCACGGGGTGATCAGACCGACCACGCCCAAGGCTTCGCGAGTGACTTCAACGTTGACGCCTGGACGCACCGACGGCAGAAAGTCGCCGGACAGACGCAGGCACTCGCCGGCGAAGAATTTGAAGATGTTGCCGGCGCGGGTCACTTCGCCGATGGCTTCAGGCAGGGTCTTGCCCTCTTCCCTGGCCAGCAGGGTGCCGAGCTCTTCGCGACGGGCGAGGATCTCGGTACCGACTTTATCCAGGGAATCGTGACGGGCCTGAATGCCCGAAACCGACCACGCCGGGAATGCGGCACGGGCGGCGTCGATGGCGGCGTGGACCTGCGCCAGGTCAGCCTTGGCGTAGTCGCCGATGGCGTCGCTCAGTTCGGACGGGTTGATGTTGACCGAGTAATCGGCACCGGCGACCCATTCACCGTTGATGTAGTTGTCGTAGCGCTTTGTCACGAGTCGTTCTCCTCACGCAAAAAGCCGCTGATCGCTCAGCGGCTCCGGTTTGATCGTTGTTATTGCGCACCCTGCTTGTCGATCAGCGCGGCGAGCATTTCGTACTCTTCGCCGGTCAGATCTGTCAGCGGTGCACGCACGGGACCTGCGTCGTAGCCGGCAATTTTTGCCCCGGCCTTGACGATGCTCACCGCATAACCGGCCTTGCGGTTACGGATGTCCAGGTACGGCAGGAAGAAGTCATCGATGATCTTGCCAACGGTGGCGTGATCTTCGCGAGCGATGGCGTGGTAGAAGTCCATCGCGGTTTTCGGGATGAAGTTGAACACCGCCGAGGAGTAGACCGGTACGCCCAGGGCCTTGTAGGCCGCGGCGTAGACTTCAGCGGTCGGCAAGCCACCCAGGTAGCTGAAGCGATCACCGAGGCGGCGACGGATCGACACCATCAACTCGATATCACCCAGGCCATCCTTGTAACCGATCAGGTTCGGGCAGCGCTCGGCCAGACGTTCCAGCAGCGGCGCGTTCAGGCGGCAGACGTTACGGTTGTAGACCACCACACCGATGTTCACCGATTTGCACACGGCTTCAACGTGAGCGGCAACGCCGTCCTGGCTGGCTTCGGTCAGGTAGTGCGGCAGCAGCAACAGGCCTTTGGCGCCCAGACGCTCGGCTTCCTGAGCGTATTCGATAGCCTGGCGGGTCGAACCACCGACACCGGCGAGGATTGGCACGCTGCTGGCGCAGGTGTCGACGGCGGTCTTGATGATTTCCGAGTATTCGCTGGCGGCCAGGGAGAAGAACTCACCGGTGCCGCCCGCGGCGAACAGCGCCGAGGCGCCGTATGGGGCCAGCCATTCGAGACGCTTGATGTAACCCGCGCGATTGAAGTCGCCCTGAGCATTGAAATCGGTGACCGGGAAAGACAGCAGACCGGCAGAGAGGATGGACTTCAGTTCTTGTGGATTCATTATTCGAACACCCTGGATAGCGACGTTGTGTGAAAAAACCGTTCAGCCCGCGCTGAAGTTGTAGGTCATCGTACAACTTAAAATACAACCGTCAACTGCATTTCATCGCTGCGGGGAAAAATTGTTCGACAAGAAAGGTTGGGAAGTAGAGTTTAAGCGGCTTTCAGCGCAGGCATGCAGGATGGAAGCGTCTGGATAAACCAGTGCTTCAGAGATACGTTGTCGGAAGATTCACGAAATCTACGGGTTTTGTTTTATGGCTTACGGCCCTATCGCGAGCAAGCTCGCTCCCACAGGGATCGGGTGCATGATCTCAATTTTGTGATCGACACAAGACACTGTGGGAGCGACTTGCTCCGGGCGGCGTTCCGACGATGGCGGTAGATCAGGCAAGCAATACCTGGGGGCAAATTGCTTACCCCCGCTGCGCCTCAGCCTCTTCATGGGCATGACGCAACCGCTCGCGGCTATTGGTCAGGTGCAGGCGCATCGCCGCACGGGCCGCATCGGAATCCTGACGGGCAATGGCGTCGTAGATTTCCTCGTGCTCACGGCTCAGGCGACTCATGTAGTGCTGCTGGTCGTCATGGGCCAGTCGCGCGGAATTGAGCCGTGTGCGCGGAATGATGCTGGTGCCCAGGTGGGTCATGATGTCGGTGAAGTAGCGGTTGCCGGTGGACAGCGCAATTTCGAGGTGGAAGGCGAAATCCGACGCCACGGCATCACTGGCATGGGCGGCGCTTTCATTCAAGGCATCGAGGGCAGCGCGCATGTTGGCCAGTTGTTCCGGACTGCGACGTTGCGCCGCCAGCCCGGCAGACTCCACCTCAAGACTGATGCGCAGCTCCAGGATCGCCAGCACATCGCGCAAGGTCACCACCGTAGCCGGGTCGATACGAAAGCCGCTCGGGCTCGGCGTGTCGAGCACGAAAGTGCCGATACCGTGGCGGGTTTCCACCTGGCCGGCCGCCTGCAAACGGGATATCGCTTCGCGCACCACGGTGCGGCTGACACCATGGGCATCCATGATGGCCGACTCGGTAGGCAGCTTGTCGCCACGCTTGAGATGACCATCGCGGATCTGCTCGGACAGCACCGTCACCAGTTCCTGAGCGAGGCTGCGGCGCTTGCGTGGGAGGCGTGGTGCGTCGTTCGGGTTTTCCATGGTGAACATCTGTCTCGAAAAGTTCGGCTGCTGTAACGCGCATCATAGCGCAACGCGGTTGTACGATCACCTCACCCCTGTAGGAGCTGGCTTGCCAGCGATAGCCGTAACGCGGTTTGTCTGTGGAACTGCGTTATCGTTCTTCGCTGGCAAGCCAGCTCCTACGGGGGGGCATGACGCTTATGCGGTCACGGTCTGATCCACCAGATGGCCATTCTCGATACGGATGTGGCGCGGATGGAAGCGCTTCAGACTGCTGCGATGACCGACGCTGACAATGCTCAACCCCGGCAACTCATCGATCAGCGCCTGATACAGCGTGGCCTCGTCTTCTTCGTCCATCGCCGAGGTCGCTTCGTCCATATACAGCCATTGCGGTGCATAAAGCAGCGCACGGGCAAAGGCCAGGCGCTGCTGCTCACCCGGCGACAACATGCGCTGCCAGTGGTTGGCTTCGTCGAGACGGGCAATCAGGTGCGGCAGGCGACAGGTTTCCAGCACCTGCACGTAGCGCTCATTCGGATAGGTATCGCCGGGCTGTGGATAACTGAGGACATCACGCAGGGCGCCAATCGGCAAATACGGTTTTTGCGGCAGGAACAGGTAGCGCGCCGATGGCAGGCGAATACTGCCGTGGCCGGTCGGCCACAGATGCCCCATCGCCCGCAGCAGGGTCGACTTGCCGCTGCCGGAACGACCGCTGAGCATCACGCGGTCGCCCTCCTCCACGGTCATGTCGGCGTTGGTCAGCAGGTGACGACCTTCGGCCAGGTCGAGGCCGAGGTTGTGCACCTTCAGAACGGAGCCCGAATTCTGTACGTCGATCGCCGGTGCACGCCCTTCGTTGTCACTCATGGCCTGGTGGAAGCTCAACAGACGATCGCAGGTAGCGCGCCAGGAAGCGAGGCTCTGGTACGCACTGATAAACCAGCTGAAGCTTTCCTGCACGTTACCGAATGCCGAGCTGATCTGCATCAGTTCGCCGAGTTCGATCTTGCCGGAGAGATAACGCGGCGCCGCCACCATGAAGGGGAAGATGATCGCGGCCTGACTGTAACCAGCGGTGAAGAAAGTCAGGCGCTTGGACACTTTCATGATGTCCCAGAAGTTATGCCAGACCATCCCGAAGCGGCCGCTCAACCGACGATTTTCGTTCGGCTCGCCGTTGTACAACGCAATGCTTTCGGCATTCTCGCGAATCCGCACCATGGAAAAACGCAGGTCGGCTTCGAAACGTTGTTGTTGGTTGTTCAGGCCGATCAGGCGACGACCGATCAAATGTGTCAGCCAACTGCCGACCACCGCGTAAACCAGTACGCACCAGAACATGTAGCCAGGAATGGTGATGCCGAACACTTCGATACTGCCCGACACACCCCACAGAATGATCGAGAACGACACCAGGCTGACGATATTGCGCAGCAACCCGATACCCAGCTCAAGGGTGTTCGAGGTGAAGTTGTTGAGGTCTTCGGAAATCCGCTGGTCCGGGTTATCGGTGTAACCGCCCTGCTCCAGCTGGTAGTAGTTCTTGTCACCCAGCCAGCGGGTGAAATGCTTTTCGGTGAGCCATGCCCGCCAGCGGATCGTCAGCATCTGCGTCAGGTAGAGCCGATACACCGCGCCGACGATCGCCACCGCCGCAATCGCGCAGAAATACAGGATCAGTTGCCAGAACGCTGCCTCGTCCTTCTTTTGCAGGGCGTTGTAGAAGTCCTTGTACCAGGTGTTGAACCACACCGAGATGCCCACGCTGATCAGCGACAGCGCAATCACCGCGATCAGCAGTGTCCAGGCCTTGATCTTCTCTTCACTGCGCCAGTAAGGCGTGATCATCGCCCACACTTTGCGAAAAAACCGCCCGCGCACGGCATCGTTGACCGCGGAATACTCAGCGTTCTGATTCATGGAAAAGGCTCGATAGAGAAAAGAACACGCACGAACCGATCATAGAGGATCGGTTCGGTTCGTTGCGAGATACGGCCCGCATTCGTTCAGCACCGGTTCAGCGGCGAACGGGGCGCTTCTGCAGTTTGCGCTGCAGGGTGCGGCGGTGCATGCCCAGGGCGCGGGCCGTGGCGGAGATGTTGCCTTCGTGTTCGGTCAGCACGCGCTGGATGTGTTCCCACTGCAGGCGGTCCACGGACATCGGGTTTTCCGGTACCAGGCTGTCGAGGTCGGCGTGTTCGGACAGCAGGGCCGCCAGCACATCGTCGGCGTCCGCCGGTTTGCACAGGTAGTTGCAGGCACCGCGCTTGATCGCCTCGACGGCAGTGGCAATGCTCGAATAGCCGGTGAGGATCACCACGCGCATTTCCGGGTCCATTTCCAGCAACTTGGGCAGCAGCACCAGGCCCGAATCGCCGTCCATCTTCAGGTCCAGGGCGGCGTAATCCGGCAGATCGGCCTTGGCCAGTTCCAGGCCCTCTTCGGCGGAACTGGCAGTGCTGACGCGAAAACCGCGGCGGGCCATGGCGCGGGCCATGACGCGGGTGAATGTGGCGTCGTCATCGACCAGCAACAAATGCGGCAGTTCTTCGCCTTCGACTTGGATCTCGTCACTCATGTTCGTCTCCTCGGGCGACACGGGGCAGGCGCAGCTCGGTGAGCGTGCCGCCTTCCTCATGACTGTAGAGTTTCACTGAGCCGCCGGCGCGTGTCACGCTGGCCTTGCTCAAAAACAGGCCCAGGCCGAAGCCTTTGCCCTTGGTGGTAAAAAACGGTTTGCCGATTTGCTCGGCAATGGCCAGCGGCACACCGGCACCATGGTCACGAATGCTGATGGTGAGGTTTTCCGAATCCCAGTCCAGCGTCACTTGCAGCCCTTCGGGGCAGGCATCGGCGGCGTTGTTCAACAGATTCAGCAAAGCCTGGGTCAGGTCCGGCGGCGGCGCCATGCGCGGCACTGCGCCCTGGCCGAGGCGCTGGAAGCGATAACTGGCTTCCGGGCGCATCAGGTGCCAGCGATTGAGGGCTTCATCCAGCCAATCGGTGACGTCCTGCATCTCCACCGCCAAACGGCGATTGGCCTCCGCGGCGCGCACCAGGTGCTGCAAGGTTTCCTTGCACAGTTTGACCTGATCCTGCAAAACGCTCAGGTCGTCCTGCAACATCGGGTCATGGTGGTCCTGACGCATTTCCTTGAGCAGCACACTCATGGTCGCCAGCGGCGTGCCCAGTTCATGGGCCGCACCGGCGGCCTGGGTGGCGACGGCCAGCAGCTGCTGATCGCGCAGGCCTTCTTCGCGACGAATGGCGCGCAGCTCTTCCTGACGGCGCAACTCTTCGGCCATGCGCGCGGCGAAGAACGTGATCACGGCGGCGGCGAGGGCGAAGCTCAACCACATCCCGTATACCTGCAGGTTTTCCCGAGCGATCGGGAAGGTTTGCAGCGGGTAGAACTGTGCCAGCAACAGCGTGTACATCGTCAGCGCGATACCCGACAGGATCACCGAATAACGCCATGGCAACGTCACCGCGGCAATGGTCAGCGGCACCAGATAGTAGGAGACAAAGGGGTTGGTCGAGCCACCGGAGAAATACAGCAATGCACTGTGGATAAACAGGTCGCAGGCCAGTTGCACGGCATATTCGAGCTCGGTCACTGGCCACGAGGTGCGCAGGCGAATCGCCGTGAACACACACAACAGCATCGAACAGCCGAGGGTTGCGGCCAGTTGAAACCAGGGCAGCGGCAGCAATTCGAGCCAGTAGGCCAAGCCCACGGAACCGGCTTGGGCGGCCAGCACCAACGTGCGGATGAACGTCAGCCGCCAGAGGTTCTGGCGAGTGGCGGAAGTGATTTGAACGGGGGCGAGCATGAGCTCTCCTGATGAGCGCTCCAGGCGGATCGCTGGGAGTATAACCAAGCGCGGGGGCCGACAGGCAAAACTGCGGCAAACGGCCACATGTAGGAGCGAGCATGCTCGCGATGGTCGCCAACGATTACGCGGGAATTCTGACTCTCCGTGGCGCTTTCGGATTTTTCGCGAGCAAGCTCGCTCCTACAAAGGGCATGCGCATCTGTATAGAAGTTGTAACTGTGCGAACCAGAGCATAAAAGCTAGAGTCTGATGGTTTCACGCAGGCCCGGACCGAACCCCTGCGCACCTTTCAAGGAGCCTTCATGCACACATTCCGCCGCAGCGCTGCCCTCCTCGCCCTGAGCGCTGGCACCGTCGCCAGCCTCCCGGCCCTGGCGGCCGACGAGCTTCATTACAACCAGATTTCCCTGCGCGCCGAAGTCAGTCAGGAAGTGGCCCGCGACCTGATGATCGTGACCCTCTACACCGAAGAACAGAACAGCGACCCGGCCAAACTCGCCGCCGACGTCAGCACCACCATGAACAAGGCGCTGGCCAAGTCCAAGCAAGTCAAGGACATCACCCTGCGCCAGGGCAGTCGCAACAGCTACCCGATCTACGACACCAAGGGCCAGAAAATCACCGGCTGGCGCGAGCGCGCCGAACTGCGCCTGGAAAGCTCGGACTTCGCCGCGCTGTCGAAGCTGACCGGCGAACTGCTCACCGACCTGAAAATGGGCGGCATGGACTTCGCCATCGCCACCCCGACCCGCAAGGCCAGCGAAGACGCCCTGCTCAAGGACGCCGTGACCGCCTTCAAGGCCCGCGCTCAACTGGCCACCGATGCCCTCGGCGGCAAGAGCTACAAGATCGTCAACCTGAACCTCAACAGCAACGGTTATCCACAGCCTTACCTGCGCGCGCCGATGATGATGAAAGCCGCCGCCATGGACGCCGCACCGGTGACGCCGGATGTCGAAGCCGGCACCAGCCAGGTCAGCATGACCGCCGATGGTTCGATTGAAGTGCTGATGCCTTGAATCGATAGCCCGTAAACATAAAACGGCGATCGCTCACATGATCGCCGTTTTTTTTGGGCAGTTTTCAGGCATGAGCTATAACTGGATAGTCCACTGAGAAAAGCCGGCAGTTGCACCGGGTGCAACTGAGATTGATTGGCCACTATCGGTGCAACAATAACCACTCTTATTCACGCCATACCCACCGCACAAAACGGGGTATAAATAAGTAACACCCCGCCCTGATCGGGAGCACCCGGCGTTCATGACGCACCCTGAAAGTGCGTCGTTTGCACCGTAAAAAAGCTGCGCAAACGGTCAAATGCGTCAGGAGTTATACAAATGCGACATTAAGGTACGTTCGTGCCACCGTTTAAGGCTTGTAGTCACTCTGGATCTTGCATTGGGTATGGCCCCTGCATAAGTATCCGCAGGCACGACTCACGAGGTCGTCCTCTAATTCCAAAAATGACAACAAATCATGAGGCCACCATGCTTAAACACGCGGTCATTCCGTTTTTAGTTGGCGCAAGCTTGTTAGCCAGCGCACCGTTCGCCCAAGCAGCGACTAACCTGGTGTTCTGCTCCGAAGGGAGCCCGGCCGGTTTCGATCCAGGTCAATACACCACCGGAACCGACTTCGACGCCTCTGCAGAAACCATGTTCAACCGCCTCACCCAGTTCGAGCGCGGCGGCACCGCCGTTACTCCTGGTCTGGCGACCAAGTGGGACATCTCCGATGACGGCCTGACTTACACCTTCCACCTGCGTGAAGGCGTGAAGTTCCACACTACTCCGTACTTCAAGCCGACTCGTGAGTTCAACGCCGACGACGTGCTGTTCACCTTCAATCGCATGATTAACAAGGATGACCCGTTCCGTAAGGCGTACCCGACCGAATTCCCGTACTTCACCGACATGGGGATGGACACCAACATCACCAAGATCGATAAAGTCGACGACCACACCGTCAAGTTCACCCTCAAGGAAGTTGACGCCGCGTTCATCCAGAACATGGCCATGAGTTTCGCCTCGATCCAGTCCGCCGAGTACGCTGCCCAGCTGCTCAAGGAAGGCAAGGCCGCCGACATCAACCAGAAGCCGGTTGGCACTGGTCCGTTCGTGTTCAAGAGCTACCAGAAAGACTCCAACATCCGCTACACCGGGAACAAGGACTACTGGAAGCCTGACGACGTGAAGATCGACAACCTGATCTTCGCCATCACCACCGACCCGTCGGTACGTATCCAGAAGCTGAAGAAGAACGAGTGCCAGATCACTCTGTTCCCGCGTCCGGCCGACCTGAAGGCGCTCAAGGAAGACAAAACCCTGAAAGTGCCTGACCAGGCTGGTTTCAACCTGGGTTACATCGCCTACAACGTGATGGACAAGATCAAGGGTGACGACAAGCCGAACCCGATGGCCCAACTGAAAGTGCGTCAGGCACTGGACATGGCCGTCAACAAGCAGCAGATCATCGACTCGGTTTACCAGGGCGCCGGCCAACTGGCGGTCAACGCCATGCCACCGACCCAGTGGTCCTACGACACCACTATCAAGGATGCACCGTACAACCCTGAGAAAGCCAAAGAGCTGCTCAAGGAAGCCGGTGTGAAGGAAGGCACCGAAATCGTTCTGTGGGCGATGCCGGTACAGCGTCCGTACAACCCGAACGCCAAGCTGATGGCAGAAATGCTGCAGTCCGACTGGGCGAAGATCGGTATCAAGGCCAAAATCCAGAGCTACGAATGGGGCGAGTACATCAAGCGCTCCAAAGGCGGCGAGAACGGCGCGATGCTGATTGGCTGGAGCGGCGACAACGGTGACCCGGACAACTGGCTGAACGTGCTGTTCGGCTGCGACTCCCTGCAAGGCAACAACTTCTCCAAGTGGTGCGACAAGAAGTTCGACGGCATCGTGAAAGAAGCCAAGCGCACGACCGATCAGGCCAAGCGCACCGAACTGTACAAGCAGGCGCAACACGTCCTCAAAGATGCTGTTCCAATGACACCTATCGCTCACTCGACGGTGTTCCAACCCATGCGTGCCGAAGTGCAGGACTTCAAGATCAGCCCATTTGGCTTGAACTCCTTCTACGGCGTCAGCGTCAGCAAATAAGGTTTTGCAGCGGCGACGTTTCTGACGTCGCCGCTGCTTTATCTACCGAGAAAGCAGGAATTCGCCTACATCCAGATCCGCAGCTGACTACAGCATCGGGTGGGGACGCGTTGCCATTTCCTACGAGTCTTTAGGACTTTACGCATTTACTGCCGGACCCATGGTTCATACCGTCGGGATCCGACCAGTGCATGCGTGGGTCATCGGTTACTGCCGCGTGCATGGCTTGAAATCAGTGATGCCTCTACGTCTGCGGACGGGACGGCGGCTCATTGACAACACTTTGAGAGAAAAGGGAGCGTTATGCGCCATACCTTGGTTTTATCCGCATTGCTGGGCACCGGCCTGTTGGCCGCCACTTCCATCAGCCAGGCCGCCAACAACAGCCTGGTGTTCTGCTCCGAAGGCAGCCCCGCCGGTTTTGATACGGCGCAGTACACCACTGCGACCGACAACGATGCCGCCGAGCCGCTGTACAACCGATTGGCAGAGTTTGAGAAAGGCGCGACCAACGTCGTACCGGGCCTTGCCACGAGCTGGGATATTTCCGAGGACGGCCTAAAGTACACCTTTCACCTGCGCGAAGGGGTGAAGTTTCATACCACCAAATATTTCACGCCGACCCGTGATTTCAACGCCGATGACGTGCTGTTCACGTTCAATCGCATGCTCGACCCGCAACAACCTTTCCGTAAGGCTTACCCGACAGAGTTTCCGTACTTCAACGGCATGAGCCTGAACAAGAACATCGCCAAGGTCGAAAAGACCGGGCCGCTGACCGTAGTCTTTACGCTCAACAGCGTGGACGCCGCGTTCATCCAGAACATCGCCATGAGCTTCGCCGCCATTCTTTCGGCCGAATACGCCGACAAGCTGCTGGCGCAGGGCAAGCCAAGCGACATCAACCAGAAGCCGATCGGCACCGGGCCGTTCGTGTTCAAGAGCTACCAGAAAGACTCGAACATCCGTTACACCGGCAACCAGCATTACTGGGACCCGAGCCGGGTCAAGCTCGACAACCTGATTTTCGCCATCAACACCGACGCCTCGGTGCGCGTGCAGAAACTCAAGGCCAACGAGTGCCAGATCACCCTGCACCCGCGCCCTGCCGATGTGACCGCCCTGAAGAACGACCCTGCCCTGCAACTGATCGAGAAGCCTGGTTTCAACCTCGGCTACATTGCCTACAACGTGCGCCACAAACCGTTCGACCAGCTCGAAGTGCGTCAGGCGCTGGACATGGCAGTGAACAAGCAAGGCATTCTCAATGCCGTTTACCAGGGCGCGGGGCAACTGGCGGTCAACGCCATGCCGCCGACCCAATGGTCCTACGACGATACGATCAGGGACGCCGCCTACAGCCCGGAAAAAGCCCGGGAATTGCTCAAGGCTGCTGGCGTCAAGGAAGGCACCGAAATCACCCTCTGGGCCATGCCGGTCCAGCGTCCGTACAATCCCAACGCCAAGTTGATGGCCGAGATGCTCCAGGCTGACTGGGCGAAGATCGGCCTCAAGGTCAAGATCGTCAGCTATGAGTGGGGCGAGTACATCAAGCGCACCAAGAATGGCGAGCACGACATCAGCCTGATCGGCTGGACGGGTGACAATGGTGATCCGGACAACTGGCTGGGCACGCTCTACAGCTGCGACGCCATTGGCGGCAACAACTACTCGATGTGGTGTGATCCGGCTTACGACAAGCTGATCAAGCAGGCCAAGGTCGTCACCGACCGAGACCAGCGCACCCAGCTCTACAAACAGGCGCAGCAGTTGCTCAAACAGCAAGTGCCGATCACGCCAGTCGCCCACTCAACGGTCAACCAGCCGCTGAGCGCCAAAATCGAAGGGTTCAAGGTGAGCCCGTTCGGCCGCAATGTGTTCTCGGGTGTCAGCATAGAAAAATAACCGATTAGCCAGAAATGCCAGGGGGCGGATTTTCCGCCCTCACGCAGACGCTTTGCCGTCTTTCGCCAATTTGGCTGACAGCAAACGTTTGCGTTGCCCTGAATGAGTTCTAAACCAATAGCCGGATCACAAAAAAAACGACCGGTATAAAAAAAGAAAGTAAGGAGCTTTACCCATGAAACTGAGCAGCACCGCGTTATTGGCCTTGGCCATCAGCAGCGTAACCGCTACGGCTTACGCAGAAACCCAAAGCCAGGCTTTCACCCCGGTTACCGTGAACGAAAAAAGCGCCCAGAGCGAAGCCACCGGCTTTGTCGAAGGCCAGTCGATCACCGGCACCACGCGTAACTGGTACGCCAACGAGCAACTGCAACGCGGCGCCAAATTCGCCTACAAGAAGGACGGCGTTTCGACCCCGACCGATCGCCGGATCAACTGGGTCCAGGGCACCATCCTCAAGTACAACTCTGGCTTCACCGAAGGCACAGTCGGTTTCAGCACTGAAGTGGCGGCCTACAACGCGATCGCCCTGGATCGCGACCGCAAGGACCTGGCATCCAACAACGGTGGCGCACCGGGCACTCGTCCTGGCGCGGGCAACAACCGTACCCTGACCAAGGAAGGCGGCGACGCTCAAGGCCAGTGGAGCAAACTGGGCCTGGCCAACGTCAAGGCCCGTGTCTCCAACACCACCCTGACCGCCGGCCGCATGAACTTCAGCAGCCCGATGGTCGACGTGATCGGCAACCGTGCCCTGCCTTCGAGCTTCGAAGGTCTGGCCATCCACAGCGAAGAGCTGAACAACCTGGCCTTCGACCTGGCCACCTTCGACCGCAACTCACCGCGTACCGAAGAAAGTCAGCGTAAATTCCGCACCGAATACGCCAACGGCATCGTCGAAACCGACCACGTCTACACCGGCGGTATCACCTACAACCCGCTCGCCAGCCTGACCACCAGCCTCTGGGCGACCCAGGCTGAAGACATCTGGAACCAGTACTACTTCGGCGCCTCTCACGTACTGGGCGATAGCCAGGTACTGAGCCTGACCACCGGCCTGAACTACTACAAAACCAAAGAAACCGGTAAAGCCCTGATCGGCGATATCGACAACGACACCTACTCGCTGTCGTTCGGCCTGACCCACCAGGCCCACACCCTGACCTTCTCGTACCAGGAAGTGAACGGTAACGAGTACTTCGACTACCTGCACGAAACCAACGGTATCTACCTGGCCAACTCCCTGCTGTCGGACTTCAACGGCCCGAACGAAAAATCGTTCCAGGTTGCCTACGGTCTGAACATGGCCGAATACGGCGTACCAGGCCTGAAGTTCAACATCTACCAGGCGCGCGGCTGGGGCATCGACGGTACTCACTACACCGGCAACGGCGGCGTGGCAGGCAAGGGTTACGACGGCATCCAGGCCCAGGATGGCGAAACCCATTATGAATATGGCATCGGCGCGACCTACGCCGTGCAGAGCGGCCCGCTCAAGGCCACCACGATCCGCGGCACCTACACCGCTCACCGTGCCAGCGAAAACCAGGCTGACGGCAGCATCAACGAGTTCCGTCTCGTGACCACGGTTCCGTTCAACATCCTGTAATACCGCTGCCGAACGGTGGGTTCAGCGATGAATCGGCCGTTCGGCTTTTGTCCTTTAACTGATTGCAGAGGGTTCTTGATGAAAATGCTTCCCCTACGTGCGGCCATCGCGGCTGCTTTGCTCAGTGTCGCTGTCGGCGTCTCGGCCAAACCCCTGGTGGTTTGCACCGAAGCCAGCCCCGAAGGCTTCGACATGGTCCAGTACACGACTGCAGTCACCGCCGATGCCGTGGCCGAAACCATCTTCAATCGCCTGGCGGACTTCAAGCCCGGTACCACCGAAGTGATTCCGGCGCTGGCCGAGTCCTGGGACATCAGCGAAGACGGCCTGAACTACACCTTCCATCTGCGTAAAGGCGTCAAGTTCCACACCACCGAATACTTCAAGCCGACCCGTGACATGAACGCCGACGACGTGGTCTGGAGCTTCCAGCGTCAGCTGGACCCGAATCATCCGTGGCACAAGCTGTCGAGCGTGGGCTTCCCGTACTTTGAAAGCATGGGCTTCAAAGAGCTGCTCAAGAGCGTAGAGAAAGTCGACGACAACACGGTCAAGTTCACCCTGACCCGTCGCGAAGCGCCATTCCTGGCCGACATCGCCATGGCCTTCTCCTCGATCTACCCGGCCGAATACGCCGACCAGTTGCTCAAGGCCAACAAGACTGGCGACCTGAACAGCAAACCGATCGGCACCGGCCCGTTTGTTTTCCAGCGTTACGCCAAGGACGCTCAGGTTCGTTTCAAGGCCAACCCGGACTACTTCCGCGGCAAACCGCCGGCCGATTCGCTGATCCTGGCCATCGCGACCGACAACAACGTGCGCCTGCAGAAGCTCAAGGCCAACGAATGCCAGGTCGCGCTCTATCCGAAGCCGGATGACATTCCGAGCATCAAGAAAGACGACAAGCTGAAAGTCGATGAACTGAACGCCATGACCGTTTCCTACATCGCCATGAACACCACGCACAAATACATGAGTGATGTGCGGGTGCGCAAAGCCATCGACATCGCCTTCGACAAGGAAGCCTACGTCAACGCCCTGTTCGGCAAAGGCAATGCAACAGCAGCGGTCAACCCGTACCCGGACACCCTGCTGGGCTACAACCACAGCCTGAAGAACCCGCCCCGTGACCTGGACAAGGCTCGCGCCCTGCTCAAGGAAGCCGGCGTACCGGAAGGCACCACGTTCACTCTGTTCACCCGCAACGGTGGCGGTCCGACCAACCCGAACCCGATGCTCGGCGCGCAGATGATGCAAGCCGACCTGGCCAAGGTCGGGATCAAGATCGACATTCGCGTGATGGAATGGGGCGAAATGCTCAAACGCGCGAAGAACGGCGAGCACGACATGGTTTCCGCCGGATGGGCGGGCGATAACGGCGACCCGGATAACTTCCTTACGCCTATGCTCAGTTGTGAAGCGGCCAAGAACGGAGAAAACTACGCCCGCTGGTGCAGTGACAAGTTCCAGGCGCTGATCGACCAGGCCCGGGAAAAAACCGATCCGGCCGAGCGTGCAGCGCTCTACGAGCAGGCCCAGGTTGTTTTCAACCAGGACCAGCCATGGATCAGCATGGCGCACACTAGAATGTTTACCGCCATGCGCAACAACGTAGAGGGCTATAACATTAGCCCCCTCACCACGAATAACTTCGCCACCACCCAGGTGAAGTAGATAAGAAAACTCCCGGCATGCCTGACCCAGGCATGCCGGGCACGCCTAACCGGCTGATGAGGTACACCTTACGATGTTTAGTTTTATTGCCCGCCGACTGGGGTTACTGATCCCCACGTTTTTCGGCATCACCTTGCTGACATTCGCGTTGATTCGCATGATCCCTGGCGACCCTGTGGAAGTCATGATGGGCGAACGCAGAGTCGACCCGGAAATGCACGCTCAGGCAATGGAACGCCTAGGTCTGAACAAACCCCTGTATGCCCAGTACCTGGATTACATCGGCAAACTGGCCCACGGCGACCTCGGTGAATCCCTGCGAACCCGTGAAAGCGTCTGGTCCGAGTTCAGCTCTCTATTCCCCGCGACCCTGGAACTGGCCACGGCCGCCATGTTGTTCGCCGGCATCCTGGGTCTTCTGGCCGGGGTGATCGCGGCACTCAAGCGAGGGTCCCTGTTCGACCATGGAGTGATGGGGGTCTCCCTGGCGGGATACTCGATGCCGATCTTCTGGTGGGGCCTGATCCTGATCATGTTCTTCTCGGTAAGCCTGGGCTGGACCCCGGTGTCCGGGCGGATCGACCTGCTCTACGACATCGAGCCGCGCACCGGCTTCATGCTGATCGACACACTGCTGGCCGATGACGTCAGTGCGTTCGTCGATGCCCTGCACCACCTGATCCTGCCGGCCATCGTGCTGGGCACCATCCCGCTGGCGGTGATCGCGCGGATGACCCGTTCTTCGATGCTCGAAGTGCTGCGTGAAGACTACATTCGCACCGCCAAGGCCAAGGGCCTGTCGCCGTCGCGCGTGGTGTTTGTGCACGGTCTGCGTAACGCGCTGATTCCGGTACTGACGGTAGTCGGCCTGCAAGTCGGCACCCTGTTGGCCGGTGCGGTCCTGACCGAAACCATCTTCTCGTGGCCCGGCATCGGCAAATGGCTGATCGAAGCCATTGGCGCCCGAGACTATCCAGTGGTGCAGAACGGCATCCTGTTAATCGCCTGCCTGGTGATTCTGGTCAACTTCGTAGTGGACATCCTCTACGGCTTTGCCAACCCACGCATCCGTCATCAGCGCTGAGATCATGACCATGACCACTCCAATTCCATCGGTAGCAGTCGATCAAAGCCTGCTGTACCCATCGCCCTACAAAGAATTCTGGCAAGCGTTCTCCAAGAATAAAGGTGCCGTCGCCGGCCTGATGTTCATGCTGCTGGTGATTTTCTGCGCCATTTTTGCGCCGTGGGTTGCACCCCACAACCCGAGCGAGCAATACCGTGACTTCCTGTTGACCCCGCCAGCCTGGCTGGAAGGTGGGCAGATCCAGTTCCTGCTCGGCACCGACGAACTGGGTCGCGACCTGCTGTCGCGCCTGATCACTGGCTCGCGCCTGTCCTTGATGATCGGTTTGTCGTCGGTTGTCATGTCGCTGATCCCGGGGATCCTGCTGGGTCTGTTCGCCGGGTTCTTCCCGCGCGTGGTCGGCCCGACCATCATGCGTCTGATGGACATCATGCTGGCCCTGCCGTCCCTGCTGCTGGCCGTGGCGATCGTCGCCATCCTCGGCCCTGGCCTGATCAACACCGTGATCGCCATCGCCGTGGTGTCCCTGCCGTCCTATGTTCGCCTGACCCGTGCTGCGGTAATGGGTGAACTGAACCGCGACTACGTGACCGCCGCGCGCCTGGCCGGTGCCGGCCTGCCACGCCTGATGTTCGTTACCGTGCTGCCGAACTGCATGGCGCCGCTGATCGTTCAGGCCACCCTGAGCTTCTCTTCGGCGATCCTCGATGCCGCCGCACTGGGCTTCCTCGGCCTTGGCGTACAACCGCCAACCCCTGAGTGGGGCACCATGCTGGCTTCGGCCCGCGACTACATCGAACGCGCCTGGTGGGTGGTGAGCCTGCCTGGTTTGACCATTTTGCTCAGCGTGCTGGCAATCAACTTGATGGGCGACGGCTTGCGCGATGCGCTGGACCCGAAACTCAAGAACGCCGCCTGAGGAGATTCCCATGTCACTGTTAGAAATCAAGAATCTCAACGTTCGCTTCGGCGACAAAAACGCCACGCCAGTCGTCGATGGCCTCGACCTGAAAGTGGACAAGGGCGAAGTGCTGGCCATCGTCGGCGAGTCCGGTTCCGGCAAATCCGTGACCATGATGGCGCTGATGGGGCTGATCGAGCATCCAGGCATCGTCACCGCCGACTCGCTCAGCTTTGACGGCAAGGACATGCTCAAGCTCAACAATCGCCAGCGTCGGCAGATCGTCGGTAAAGACCTGTCCATGGTCTTTCAGGATCCGATGACCGCGCTGAACCCGAGCTACACCGTCGGTTTCCAGATCGAAGAAGTACTGCGCCTGCACCTGAAAATGTCCGGCAAGGCTGCGCGCAAGCGTGCCATCGAACTGCTGGAAAAAGTTGAAATCCCGGGTGCCGCCAGCCGTATGGACGCCTACCCGCATCAACTGTCCGGTGGCATGAGCCAGCGTGTCGCGATTGCCATGGCGATTGCCGGCGAGCCGAAACTGCTGATCGCCGACGAACCGACCACGGCACTGGACGTGACGATTCAGGCACAGATCATGGACCTGCTGCTGGCGTTGCAGAAAGAGCAGAACATGGGCCTGGTACTGATCACCCACGACCTCGCCGTCGTGGCCGAAACCGCCCAGCGCGTGTGCGTGATGTACGCAGGTCAAGCGGTCGAAGTCGGTCATGTGCCGCAACTGTTCGACATTCCGGCACACCCGTACACCGAAGCGCTGCTCAAGGCGATTCCGGAACACAGCCTGGGTGCCTCGCGCCTGTCGACCCTGCCGGGTATCGTTCCCGGTCGCTACGACCGTCCGCAGGGTTGCCTGCTGTCGCCACGCTGCCCTTACGTGAAAGACAACTGCCGTCAACAACGTCCGGCCCTTGACCCGAAAAGCAACAGCCTCGCTCGCTGCTTCTACCCGCTGAACCAGGAGGTGGCGTAATGGCCGTCGTTCTTACCGCCCGCGACCTGACCCGTCACTACGAGGTGTCCCGAGGCCTGTTCAAGGGGCACGCCACCGTGCGCGCCCTCAACGGCGTATCGTTCGAACTGGAAGCCGGCAAGACCCTCGCCGTCGTTGGTGAATCGGGCTGCGGCAAATCCACCCTGGCTCGTGCCCTGACCCTGATCGAGGAGCCGTCCTCCGGCTCCCTGAAAATTGCTGGACAGGAAGTCGCCGGTGCCGACAAGGCCCAGCGCAAACAACTGCGCAAAGACGTGCAGATGGTGTTCCAGAGTCCATACGCCTCGTTGAACCCACGGCAGAAAGTCGGTGATCAGCTTGCAGAGCCATTATTGATCAACACCAACCTGAGCGCCGCGGAACGCCGTGAGAAAGTCCAGGCGATGATGAAGCAGGTGGGTTTGCGTCCCGAGCACTACCAGCGTTATCCGCACATGTTCTCCGGCGGTCAGCGCCAGCGGATCGCCCTGGCCCGCGCGATGATGCTGCAACCGAAAGTGCTGGTGGCGGACGAACCGACATCGGCACTGGACGTGTCGATCCAGGCACAGGTACTCAACCTGTTCATGGATCTGCAGCAAGAGTTCAACACCGCCTATGTGTTCATTTCCCACAACCTGGCGGTGGTGCAACACGTTGCCGATGACGTGATGGTGATGTACCTCGGTCGCCCGGTCGAAATGGGTCCGAAGAACGACATCTACGAACGTCCTCTGCACCCTTACACCCAGGCACTGCTGTCGGCCACGCCGACGATTCACCCGGACCCGAACAAGCCGAAAATCAAGATCGTCGGCGAGTTGCCCAACCCACTGAACCCGCCGTCCGGCTGCGCCTTCCACAAGCGCTGCCCGTACGCCACCGAGCGTTGCAGCACTGAAGAGCCGGCCCTGCGCCTGCTCGACAGACGCCAGGTGGCTTGCCACTACGCCGAGCAATTCCTCGACGGCGCGGCATAAAAAACGGCAGGAGCGAGCTTGCTCGCTCCTGCCGGGATTCACGGATTAACCCAACCCCTTCCACTTCGATTGCGCATCAGTCGAGGCAGAAGGGGTTTTCTTTTGCGGGCCATTCAGCGATCAGGTCTGGCTGTCGCCTTCTTCTTCATCATCGGAGTCCGGTTCGTCAGTGGTCGAGTCGTCGCCGTTGTCGGCACCACCCTGCCCCTTATCTCCCGGCTCGGACTCGGACTTGGCGAGCATCAATCCGCTATGTCCCACCTGTCCGCTGAATGCCTGAGTATCGTGATTCTCACATTCGGCCCAGGCCGTCGCGGTGCCGAGGGACAGCATCACCATCACTTTCAACAGCAGTAAAACGCGTAGCAACCTGTTCATAGCCGACTCCTCCTTTCGTTGAGTGCCTATCTGGTGCTGAGTGAAATCTAGTTCCGATCAGCCGGGTTCACCAGACAGGACGCTAGCGAGCGGCTGGAAATGCCGTGGATGGAAAGACTGGTTTCGAATAAACCCAATCGCCGAATCAACTAAGCGAACCTGCTTTGCGCGTTTGCCCGGAAATCGCGTCCGGCTCACGCGAACGGGTAGCCTGATAAATCAGCGGTATGGACATCAGCGCCAGCGTCGCACTGACCAGCCACACACTGTGCCCGCCAAAATGACCGTATAACTGACCGCCAACCACTGGCGACATCAGCGCGCTCGCGCTCCAGCTCATGAAGAAGAGGCCAAAGTACTGCCCGCTTTTTCCGCTTTGCGCATGCTGCATGACCAACATATTCAGCGGTGGCATGAACAGCGCCTCGCCCAGCGTCCAGATCACCGTCGACAGGCAGGCATAAAACAGCCCGGAACCCAACGGCAACATACCGAGCCCACAGGCCAGCAACAGACTGCCGGCCACCAGTTGCCGACGCATTCCCCAGCGTTCGCCCCAGTGCGACAACGGAATCTGCAATGACACCACCAGCAGTGCATTGAGCCCGAACTGCCAGCCAATCGTCTCGGTGCTCAAGCGGTAGTAATCACGCAGATAGTTGCCCAGCGTGCTGTAAATCGTGTCGAACGCCATACCCAGCAGAACCGTTGCCGCCAGCAACCAGAGGAATGGTTTGTCGTGATATGGCTGGCTTGAGCTTGAGGCGGTATCGGGTTTCTCGTCAGGGATCAGCACCGGTCGACGCCACGTGGTGTGGACAAACCACAGCAAGGCCAGCAACGTCATCGCCGCGCTGCCGAGGAAAACCCAACGGAAATCCGTCTGCGCCAAAACGCCGCCCGCCACCCCGGCAGCGGCCATCCCGAGGTTGCGAGCCACCCGGCTCAAGGCCTGTGCCCGGGAACGCTGCGCAACGTCGCAATACTCCATGATCAGCCGTTGATGCAGCGTACGGATCGCCCCATCGACGGCCCCGCTGAGCAAGAGCAATCCGGCCAGCAGCGGCACCTGCGTGACCACCCCCAGCAAGATCAGCACCCACACCGAAACGAAGAACAGCGCCGCGGTCAGCCGTGCCGTGGGCACATGATCGCTGAGCAACCCGCCGAGCATTGAACCGACCAGCAGACCGGCACCGTAGGCCGACAGCAGCCAGCCGACGGTTTCAATCGCCAGCCCCAGCTCCTGACGCAGGTACAGCGCCATGAACAGCTTGACCATGCTGCTGAGCCGATTGATGAACAACAGCGCCGCGAGCACCCAGGCCATCACGCAGAAATAGCCATCCAGCCGCAGCAGATGGGTCAGCCGACGCATCATTCCCTTGATCATCAAAAGGCCACTGTTTGCGAAATGTCCTTTGGACACTAAACGCCAACGGCAGACTTGTCGCGGACGAAATCCCCCATGGGTCAAAAGCAGAGGCAAGCTACAAGTGCGCAGAAAAAGACCTACGCAATCACCTCGACCACAATTTCAACCCACAAAAAAAGCCCACTGTTTTCACAGTGGGCTTTGCGGTGTCGCCATTCAGCGCTTAATGATGCTCACGGGTCGCGCGGAATTTCACGTCCGGCCAGCGTTCTTCCATCAACGCCAGGTTGACCCGCGTCGGCGCGAGGTAGGTCAAGTGACCGCCGCCGTCCAATGCCAGGTTTTCCACAGCCTTGTTGGAGAATTCCTCAAGCTTCTTCTTGTCGCTGCATTCGATCCAGCGCGCGGAATAAACGGTGATCGGCTCGTAGGAGCACTCGACCTTGTATTCCTCTTTCAGGCGGCTGGCGACCACATCGAACTGCAGCACACCGACGGCGCCGAGGATGATGTCGTTGCTGCGCTCCGGGAAAAACACCTGGGTCGCGCCTTCTTCGGCCAGTTGTTGCAGGCCCTGGCGCAGTTGCTTGGATTTCAGCGGATCGCGCAGGCGTACGCGACGGAACAATTCCGGGGCGAAGTGCGGGATGCCGGTGAAGCCCAGAACTTCGCCTTCGCTGAAGGTGTCGCCGATCTGGATGGTGCCGTGGTTGTGCAGGCCGATGATGTCGCCGGCGAAGGCTTCTTCCAGTTGCTCACGCTCGGAGGAGAAGAAGGTCAGCGCGTCGCCGATCCGCACGTCCTTGCCGGTACGCACGTGACGCATCTTCATGCCTTTTTCGTACTTGCCGGAGCAAATGCGCATGAAGGCGATGCGGTCGCGGTGTTTCGGGTCCATGTTCGCCTGGATCTTGAAGATGAAGCCCGAGAACTTCTCTTCCACCGGCTCCACGGTGCGTTCGTTGGCGACCCGCGCCAGAGGGCGCGGCGCCCAATCGACGACAGCGTCAAGAACGTGGTCGACACCAAAGTTGCCCAGTGCCGTACCGAAGAATACCGGGGTCAGTTGACCATCGAGGAACTCCTGCTGGTTGAACTCGTGGCAAGCGCCTTGAACCAGTTCCAGCTGTTCTAGGAAACGCTCGTACTCGTCACCCAGGTGCGCGCGGGCTTCGTCGGAGTCGAGTTTCTCGATGATTTTGGTTTCGGTGCGTTCATGACCGTGGCCGGCGGTGTAGACGATGATGTAGTCATCGGCCAGGTGATACACGCCTTTGAAATCGCGGTAGCAACCGATCGGCCAGGTGATCGGCGCAGCCTTGATCTTCAGAACGGCTTCGATCTCGTCCAGCAGTTCGATCGGATCGCGGATGTCACGGTCGAGTTTGTTGATGAAGCTGACGATCGGCGTGTCACGCAGACGGCAGACGTCCATCAGCGCGATGGTACGAGGCTCAACGCCTTTACCGCCGTCGAGGACCATCAAGGCCGAGTCCACCGCGGTCAGGGTGCGGTAGGTGTCTTCGGAGAAGTCTTCGTGGCCCGGGGTGTCGAGCAGGTTGATCATGTGTTCGCGATACGGGAACTGCATGACCGACGTGGTAATGGAAATACCCCGTTGTTTCTCCATCTCCATCCAGTCGGACGTCGCATGGCGGTCGGATTTACGGGATTTCACCGTGCCTGCCACCGCAATCGCCTTGCCCATCAACAGGAGCTTTTCAGTGATCGTGGTTTTACCGGCATCGGGGTGGGAAATAATGGCGAAAGTGCGGCGTTTCGCGACTTCGGCGGCCTGGTTGGTCATGGGAAATCGCCTGGCAGGTGATTCAAAAAAGGGCGCAGATTATAGCCCAAGTTGATCGAAGAACCGAACCGTTGAGCACATTAAGGGTGGCCAAATGCTGCCCCGGATGGGAACCTTTTGAAGCACGGAGACGTCCACTCCCCCGTAACGACCACTCGTCGGGGGCTTTAAACACCTGCAATTCAGCCTGACGAGGCTGTGCTCATGGCTCGAAATGCCGTACGCGTTCCCCCTGTAGGAGCGAGCTCGCTCGCGATGAACGTCAACGATAACGCTGGGCATCTGAATGCACACGTTGTCAGGACATTTTTCGCGAGCAAGCTCGCTCCTACAGAGAAATACGTTCGGCCGAGCTGCTTATCGCGATCATTTTTTCGGCAGCCAGGAATGGCATTGCCACACGAAAAAGTATTCGCCGACTGAAAAAAAGGAGTCCGCCTGTGGCTATCCGCTATGGCAAAGGGCTGATGGGAGGCGCGCTGGTAATCGCCCTCCTGGCCCTGCTGATCAACTGGATCGGCATCAACACGATCGAACACTACCGCGACGATTTGTTGTTTTACCTGCAAGCTCATCTGATTCTCGTCCTCGCTTCAATGCTGGCCGCCCTTGTCGTGGGCCTCCCCGCCGGCATCTTCCTGAGCCGCCCGACCATGGTCGGCCGCGCCGAACGCTTCATGCAGATCTTCAACATCGGCAACACCGTGCCACCGCTGGCCGTGCTCGCGATTGCCCTGGGCATCCTCGGCATCGGCAGTGGGCCGGCGATCTTCGCTTTATTCCTCGCTTCATTGCTGCCGATTGTGCGCAACACCTATGAAGGCCTGAAAAGCGTCCAGGGCTCGCTCAAGGAAGCGGCTGTCGGCATCGGCATGACCCCGCGCCAGGTGCTGTGGAAAGTCGAATTACCCAACGCCGTGCCGATCATCGTCGGTGGCGTGCGGGTGGCGCTGGCGATCAATGTCGGCACCGCGCCACTGGCGTTCCTGATCGGCGCCAACAGCCTCGGCAGCCTGATCTTCCCCGGCATTGCCCTGAACAATCAGCCGCAACTGCTGCTCGGCGCCGCGTGTACCGCGCTGCTGGCCCTGCTGCTCGATGGCGTGGTCACCCTCGCCAGCCGTCTCTGGCTGGAACGCGGTTTGCGCCCGTCTTAACGCCTCGGCAAAGGAATTCTCATGAAGACATCAAGCTTTTTACTAGGCTGCGTCCTGCTGTTCGCAGGAATTGCCCAAGCCGCAGAAAAACCACTGATCCGCATCGGCGCCCGGGTGTTCACCGAACAGACCCTGCTGGCGGAAATCACTTCGCAATACCTGCGCAGCAAGGGTTACGACGCCCAGGTCACCGGCGGGCTGGGCAGCAACCTCGCCCGCAGCGCCCACGAAAGCGGGCAACTGGACATGCTCTGGGAATACACCGGGGTCTCACTGGTGGCCTACAACCATGTCACCGAGAAACTCGACAGCGAACAGTCCTACGCGCTGGTCAAAGAACTCGACGCGAAAAAAGGCCTGGTCTGGCTGACTCCGTCGAAATTCAGCAACACCTACGCCCTGGCCCTGCCGAAAAACGTCGTTGATGAATACCCGCAGATCAACAGCATCAGCGATCTGAACAAAGTGCTGCATGACGAAGCCAGGACCAATCACCTGGTGGCGCTGGACACCGAGTTCGCCAACCGCTCCGACGGTCTGGACGGCATGGTCAAGCTCTACGACATGAACCTGACCCGCAAGAACATCCGGCAGATGGACGCGGGGCTTGTCTATACAGCGCTGCGCAACGGGCAAGTGTTCGCTGGCCTGGTCTACACCACCGACGGTCGCCTCAATGCTTTCGGCCTGAAGCTGCTGGAAGACGACATGCATTACTTCCCGGACTACACCGCCGCGCCGGTGGTGCGTCAGGCGTACCTGGATGCACATCCGAAACTCGCCGAACAACTCAAGCCGCTGGCCGAACTGTTCGACAACGAAACCATGCGCCAGCTCAACGCCCGGGTCGATGTCGATCACCAAAGCCCATCCGCCGTGGCCGCTGATTTCCTGCGCCAGCACCCCATCAATTAAGGAGGAAAAGTCATGGAATTTCTGAACGCCTTTTCCCACCTCGACTGGCAACAGGTGATGCACCTGACCTGGCAGCACATCACCCTGGTCGGTATTGCCGTCAGCCTGGCGATCTTCACCGGTGTGCCGCTGGGCATATTGATGACGCGTTTCCCGAGTCTCGCCGGCCCATTGCAGGCCTGCGCCACGGTGTTGCTGACCGTGCCGTCGATTGCGCTGTTCGGCCTGCTGTTGCCGTTCTACTCGAAATTCGGCCAGGGCCTCGGGCCAATGCCGGCGATCACCGCCGTGTTCCTTTATTCACTGCTGCCAATCATGCGCAACACCTATCTGGCCCTGACCGGCGTAGAGCCGGGCATCCGCGAAGCCGCGCGCGGCATCGGCATGACCTTCGGCCAGCGCCTGCGCATGGTCGAACTGCCCATCGCCGTGCCGGTAATCCTCGCCGGGGTACGCACCGCCGTGGTGATGAACATCGGCGTGATGACCATCGCCGCGACTATCGGCGCCGGCGGCCTAGGCGTACTCATCCTCGCGTCCATCAGCCGCAGCGACATGTCGATGCTGATCGTCGGCGCGCTGCTGGTCAGTCTTCTGGCGATCTTCGCCGACCTGTTTTTGCAATGGCTGCAACGCTCGTTGACTCCAAAAGGACTCCTGAAATGATCGAACTTCAAAACCTCAGCAAGACCTTCCAAAGCAACGGCAAAGATGTCAAAGCCGTGGACTCGGTGAGCCTGACCGTCAATGAAGGCGAAATCTGCGTGTTCCTCGGGCCGTCGGGTTGCGGCAAAAGCACCACGCTGAAAATGATCAACCGCCTGATCAAACCCACCTCGGGCAAGATCCTGATCAATGGCGAAGACACCACCGGCCTCGACGAAGTGACGCTGCGGCGCAACATCGGCTACGTGATCCAGCAGATCGGCCTGTTCCCGAACATGACCATCGAAGAGAACATAGTGGTGGTGCCGAAGCTGCTCGGCTGGGACAAGCAGAGATGCCATGACCGCGCCCGCGAGCTGATGAGCATGATCAAGCTCGAACCCAAGCAGTATCTGCATCGTTACCCACGGGAATTGTCCGGTGGTCAGCAACAGCGGATCGGCGTGATTCGCGCACTGGCGGCGGATGCGCCGCTGCTGCTGATGGACGAACCGTTCGGTGCGGTCGACCCGATCAACCGTGAGATGATCCAGAACGAGTTCTTCGAAATGCAACGGGCACTGAACAAGACCGTGATCATGGTCAGCCACGACATCGACGAGGCGATCAAGCTGGGCGACAAGATCGCGATTTTCCGCGCCGGCAAGCTGTTGCAGATCGATCACCCGGACACGCTGCTCGCGCATCCGGTGGATGAGTTTGTCAGCCACTTCGTCGGCCAGGACAGCACACTCAAGCGCTTGCTGCTGGTAAAAGCCGAAGACGCGGCGGACAACGCGCCATCCGTCAGCCCGCAGACCTCTGTCGCCGAAGCGCTGGAGTTGATGGATGAGCATGACCGGCGTTATGTGGTGGTCACCTGCGCCGAGAATAAAGCCCTGGGTTACGTACGCCGCCGCGACCTGCATCGTCAGGTCGGTGCCTGCGCGCAGTACTTGCGCGAGTTCAACGCCACGGCGGCCTACGACGAGCACTTGCGCATCCTGCTGTCGCGCATGTACGAGTTCAATCGAGCGTGGTTGCCAGTGATGGATGCCGAGCGGGTATTTTTGGGCGAGGTGACGCAGGAGTCGATAGCGGCTTATTTGAGCTCCGGTCGTTCCCGTGGAATGAAGACCAATATCGTCTCGCCAGCCGAGGCGGTGGTCGCCTGACAGCTGACATTACCCGGTAAAAATACAAACCCTGTGGGAGCGAGCTTGCTCGCGATGGCGTCATTTCAGGCAACTACGATGCTGGCCGTGAAAATATCATCACGAGCAAGCTCGCTCCCACAGGTTCTGTGCGATTTTCCAGTAATTCACAGGCCGGAAAAAAATATCAACAGTAGCGTCTGCAAAAGCTATCCGGAAACACGCTCTGAAATAGTCAAAACCCCTCTCAACCTACCTTTTCGCCGCCAACGTCGCCCATATTGACGCCATCGTACTTATCGAGAACTTGGCACACAAAAGCGTCGAACGTGCAGGTATTTTTAACACTTGAAAATTATCGGGGAACATCTTCCCGTCATCTCGGTCGGCTACAAAGAGTGATGTCCGCAACGCACGTCAGAAGAGTGCGAAAACGCGACATTTTTAGTTGATCTCAGGCCCCTCACGCCCTAAAGTTCGCGCCGAACGTCCATGCTGGAAACGATCCATCCGGCTCAAGTACTGACGACGAGACAGCAAGGCCAAGGGCGCAGCGCTCCCATGGCCTTTTTGCTTTCGGCGACATGCCTTGGGAAGTAGGCGAACCAAAGTGGGGATACGGAGGACGTTCACTAGGGCTGATTGCCCTTACACCCATTGTTACTGATGTTTGCCAGTAGGAGTCCCAACGTATGTCGATCCAGGTCGAAGACTATTTCGCGCGCGAAACCTTTCAGAAAATGAAGGCGTTCGCCGACAAGCAGGAAACCCCGTTCGTGGTGATCGACACCGCGATGATTGCCCAGGCCTATGACGACCTGCGCGCCGGTTTCGAATTCGCCAAGGTCTACTACGCGGTCAAGGCCAACCCGGCCGTGGAAATCATCGACCTGCTCAAGGAAAAAGGCTCGAGTTTCGATATCGCCTCGATCTACGAGCTGGACAAAGTGCTGAGCCGTGGCGTCAGCGCCGACCACATCAGCTACGGCAACACCATCAAGAAATCCAAGGACATCCGCTACTTCTACGAGAAGGGCGTGCGCCTGTTCGCCACCGACTCCGAAGCCGACCTGCGCAACATCGCCAAGGCGGCACCGGGTGCAAAAGTCTACGTACGTATCCTGACCGAAGGCTCGACCACGGCCGACTGGCCATTGTCGCGCAAATTCGGCTGCCAGACCGACATGGCCATGGACCTGCTGATCCTCGCCCGTGACCTGGGCCTGGTGCCTTACGGCATTTCGTTCCACGTTGGCTCGCAGCAGCGCGACATCAGCGTCTGGGACGCGGCCATCGCCAAGGTCAAAGTGATCTTCGAACGCCTGAAGGAAGAAGACGGCATTCACCTCAAGCTGATCAACATGGGCGGCGGCTTCCCGGCCAACTACATCACCCGCACCAACAGCCTGGAAACCTACGCCGAGGAAATCATCCGCTTCCTGAAAGAAGACTTCGGTGATGACTTGCCGGAAATCATCCTGGAACCGGGCCGTTCGTTGATCGCCAACGCCGGCATTCTGGTCAGTGAAGTAGTACTGGTCGCGCGTAAATCCCGTACCGCGGTAGAGCGTTGGGTGTACACGGATGTGGGCAAATTCTCCGGCCTGATCGAAACCATGGACGAAGCCATCAAGTTCCCGATCTGGACAGAGAAAAAGGGCGAGATGGAAGAAGTGGTCATCGCCGGCCCGACTTGTGACAGCGCCGACATCATGTACGAAAACTACAAGTACGGCCTGCCGCTGAACCTGGCCATCGGTGATCGCCTGTACTGGCTGTCGACCGGTGCGTACACAACCAGCTATAGCGCTGTTGAGTTCAATGGCTTTCCGCCGCTAAAGTCGTTCTACGTGTAAAACCACACGCACAAATCAAAAAGCCCATGACATGTCATGGGCTTTTTTTTAGAGCACTTCGGCCATTTGCACCAATTGCCTGGACATGGCGTCGACTTCACTGAGCGAGTCCGTGATCAACGGCAGCGAAGCCTTGGCACGTGCCATCGTCTGATTGCTGTGATGGGTTTGAAGCGTTCGCCTCGCCTCATCCAGCATGTACACCCACCGGAAACAGAAGTCGCCGAGATTGCTCGCTGCCACACCGGCACGCCGGTGAAGATTGAACAACTGCCCGACATGCGCTCGGGCGAACGCCTGTCGTTGTTCTTCCGAGTACCATTGGCCTGGATCATAGCCCATACCCGGTAGACCAACTCGACCCAAAACGTAGTAGGCCTCGATCTTGGGGATTGGACCGTCGCAACTGCACAGTGGCATCGTCAGCGATTCGATAAAGCGAACAAAAATGCCATGGATCGATTCAGCGAGATTTGTCACTTGCGCTTTGAAATCCGACACAGCATGTTGGCAATAACCCAGCCGAGCATCGAGTTCGCGCAGAACATCAATCACATCAGCACAAGGGGCACTCCCCCAATCGGCAGATCTCACAACTGTGAACTGTTGCGGATCAATCACGGAAATTGGCAATCGTCGATTCTGAGCGACGGAGACAATGGCCTGAAACTCGCTGATAAAACTGCTCATGTCGTGCAGTATCCGAGCGGATGTGTTGCCCAACAAAGGTACGGTGATGCCGATCGCGCCCCAGCATTGTGCGTTGGCGAGCGCGACCTGAATCAATGCCGGAGCATTGGGTGGAGACAACAGGGTATGCCCGGCTCGAGCCATGCCATCGGAAAATCGGTTGATTTCCTCCAGCGCCTTGGGCAACTCTCTCAAAAAATCAACGTATTGTTTTAAGGCAGTAAAATTCTTTTCTGCCAATAAATAATCAAGCATCTGTGGTTTCCTCAAACATGGCAAACCATCAATGGCCAACAGCCAGATATCGTTTGGCTAACCGTGTTAACCGGTGTGTCATGGCACCTCGATTAACACGGATCAATGGCGTGCTCAGCCCAACCTAGATGTTAGGGACTGAAACAGGAGCAATGAATGCAATGAACAAATTCGCTTGCGCTTTGAACGTAGCGCTGCGAACGTCATCATCGGTAAAGGTATCCTTGTCGGTAGCGGCCAGGTACCGTTCAAAAGCGCTAATCACCGGGCTGTAATTCGCTACGTAGATTTTGCGTTGTTCTTCAATCTTGTGAATGGCTTGCAGGTATTTGATCTTGCCGGCCGAGGCACTGGCGACGCCGTCTTGAAGATTGATTTCGTTGTCGAGTGTCGCGATTCTTTCTTGCAGCTTGTCGCTTTCACGAACCATATCCAGAAAACGAATACCTTTGCCGATATCACCGATGGTCTTTTTGAGCTGGTCGATAGCGAACATTACCAACGCGACTTGCGGAGGTGTCAGGCCCAGCGCCACCACCTTATCGACAGTCAGTGAGATATTTTTGCCAAGCTCCTCGATGCCGTTCTTTTCCAGAGTCTCGATAGCCTCGATAACAGGCTTACGCTCTTCCTTGAGAGCTTCCAATTTCCCCCTCAGAACGACGATTTCCGCTTTTGCTTGCACTTCATCACGTTCAAAGTCGGTGATGTAACCCAGCGTCAAACGCATGTCGAACGTATCACTGATTTCTTTCAGGCACTTGCGAACCCGAGTGGCTTGCTGGCCAATCGCGTCTGCAACCTGGTTCAATAGCTGTTGGCGTTCTGCTTTGATATCTTCGATCTCTTGGGCATCGCTTTCCTCTTCGAGCGCTTTCTCGAGTCTGTCCAGACGTCGCAGACTGACCTCTAATTCATTACTGCTTTGAAGCGCCGCCGTCTGCAGGTCCATGGCCCCCTGACCGACGCCTTGGACGAGTCGATTGAAGCGATCAAACAGAGCGGGCAAGTAATCCAGTTTTACCCGCCATACGTGCGCCTGTGTGCGGTGCTCGCTCATTTGTGAATGGCTATCCTTCAAGGTAGCCAGGTCGAGTGCCGGATAGGTTTGCTCACGCGATGCGGTGTATGCCATCGCACGCGATGTTTTTCCGTAATTGCGCTCGTATTCTTCGTCCGCCTCTTTGAAAACCTCAATCAGCTTGTCCGAATCCAATTTAATCTGCTCCCATGGACTAACCACTTCTTCAAACTCAGTCATGAAAATCTTGAGACTCAATGCGTCATTGATACGACCTACCGAGCTCTGAGAGTTCTTGATGCACAGATGCAGAACGCTCCAGACATGCATCAGGTTCTGCGTGGCGATATCGGCGTCGACCGCGACAATCTCCAGACTTTGCAGATCATGCTTGACCCGCGCCAGCGATCCCAGGGTCTGGTTCTTGTTTGTAAGAGTCCGAATGTCCTCTTCTTGTTTGGCGTACAGTTCGTTGCGCCGGGCGCGGATGTTTTCCGCTTCCACTCCCATGTAAATGGCCATCGCCAATCCGACAATATTCATTCCGGCAGCAGCTTTCAGGGCTTCTTGAACAGCGGCCTTATATTCGGTGTTTTTGATGTCGATTTCTTTTGCACGCTCATCGATCTTGGCTTTTAGCTGCTTAATATCATCCGCCAAAGAGCTATTTTCAATCAGACCGACTCTCAGCTTTATACCTGGCAAGATGTGCGCACGCAGATCATAACCAAACAGATCAAGGCCTTTCTTGATTTCTCCAACTGTTCTCAGGTTGGAATCGATTTTTTCAAAAATACGCTTCAGATAATAACCAAGTGTACTGATGGTGTCATCTTCAAGCTCAATACCGGGGAATTTGTCACCCAGCTCAAGCTCAAGTTGCTTCAACTCTTCCAGCGTCTTGATGTTGCGCTTTTCCAAAATTTCGTAGGCTTTTACTTCGCGGTAGACTTCTTTCATCGAAGCGCCATAGATCAACATACTGCCGGCAAAATCCTTGAGACCACGCCCGGTCAGCATGATCCGCTCACGCAGTGGCGACCAGCGTTTGGCATGTTCTCGGGTTATCAAAAAAGTTTTCAGGAAGTCTTCGGGCTTCAGTCCCTGGCCACCATCCTGACCTGCACCAAAGTTCAGATAGTCCCTGACATCTTCCAGGGTATAGGGCAACGCCAGGCCTGCTGCCTCGTATTTGCGTAAATCGATTATTTGTTTTTTAGTCAGCAATAACCCCGAGTCACGGGTGGATCCTTCAAGCATTCCGGCAGAACCGTCAGAAAACAGTTTTGGTGCGTCAATGGCAAACTTTACCACTTCTTCTGGTGTTGCATTTTTTAATGCATCGCCCCACAAAAGATCATTAGACATAATTACTCCATTAATTAGTCAAAAAATAACAGTTCAAAAAAGCAAAGACCAGAACAGCCTTAAACCTCGAACATAGACTATTCAAGAAAACAAAAATCTCAAAATGTTAACTTAATTCAAAATGTATTCACTTAATCAAAAATAGCGAGTCAACATTACAAACCATAAAGAGCCGAATTTAACGATATTTCCAACCAAGCTAAAACTATGCAACACAAACTCTTAAAGAGTTTTTAACAACTGTGACCTTTGTTGATATTCCTCGGCCAACGCCTGAACACGCGGGTCTGTCGCACTCATCAATGTCTGGGCTGCCACCTTCAGAAACGCAAGATTTCCGCCAAGCATCGCGCGGCGATACCATGCCAGACACTCCTCGATCCTAGTCTGCTCAGCCAGGATACCGGCGTAACTGAACTGGCCACGAAAATCCCCGGCTTCAGCGGAGCGGCGATACCACTCGTGCGCGGCCACGGTATCGACCGAACAGCCCGAACCCTCCTCCAGGCACCGCCCTAGCAGGTTCATCGATTTGGCGTGGCCCAGTTCAGCGGCACGGCGATAGAGATTCAGCGCTTGCACCTGATCCTCGATCACCCCGCGTCCGGTAGCTAACAGATTGGCGTAGTTGTACATCGCCCAATCCAGTCCGGCTTCAGCGGCGACACGGTAATGCCTCGCGGCAATCGTCGCATTGGCGGTACAACCCCAACCATGTTCATGACAACGACCGAGCATGTTGCGCGCCATCAGATGCCCACGCCGGGCGGCAATCTCGAACCAGCGCACGGCCAGCGGCTGATCCTGTTCGATACCCTGCCCGTCCAGCAGAATTTGCCCCAGCATGGCCTGAGCATCGACATCACCTTCGCGGGCGACGAGCAGAATCGCCTGTGCTGCCCGTGCAGGGCTTCCGAGGAGCATCGATTTGAGGCTATCGCCGTCGAGGACTTCCTCGCGGCGCAAGCGAAAATCCGCCACTTACACCTCGACCCAGCGGCGCAACAGGTTGTGGTAAGTGCCGGTCAGACGGATCAGCGACGGATGATCCGGCATGTCGTGGGTCAGTTGCTGGATTGCCCCGTCCATCTCGAACAACAGGGCGCGCTGGCTGTCTTCACGCACCAGGCTTTGGGTCCAGAAAAACGCGGCGAGTCGCGTCCCGCGCGTCACTGCGTTGACCTTGTGCAGGCTGGTGCCCGGGTACAGCACCATGTCGCCGGCAGGCAGCTTCACCCGCTGAGTGCCGAAGGTGTCCTGGATTTCCAGCTCGCCGCCGTCGTAATCCTCGGGCTCGCTGAAGAACAGCGTGGCAGACAAATCCGTGCGCACCCGCTCGATGCTGCCTTTGGGCTGACGCACCGCGTTGTCGATATGGAAGTCGAAACTGCCACCGGCGGTGTAACAGTTCACCAACGGTGGAAAGACTTTGTGCGGCAGTGCAGCCGACATGAACAGTGGGTTTTTCCACAGCCGTTCCAGCATCGCTGCGCCGATCTCCTTGGCCAGCGGATGCCCTTCGGGCAGCTGCAAGTTGTGCTTGGCCTTGGCCGACTGGTAGCCGGCAGTGATCTTGCCATCAGCCCAATCGGCTTGTTCCAGAGCTTCGCGGATGCGCTGCACCTCGTCTTTTTCGAACAGGCCGGGAATGTGCAGCAGCATGACAAAGGCACCTGAAAACAAAGGGGTGCCAATGGTATTGATTCTTATTGCCTGTGTAAAACACATCTGACGAATGAGTCAGCAAAAACCGTAAGGTTAAATTGTAAAGAATGTAAATTCAGTGCGAATAGTAATGTTTCGCAATTGTTACGAATACCTGTTTACCCTATATTCCGCGACCTCAAATCCTTGGGGAGGGGAATCCAAATGTCACGTCAACAACCACAAGTACCGGTCAGTTCACCACGTCTGCTCGCATCCGCCATCGGCATGGCGATTACCGCCGGCTCCGCGGGCCACATGGTTTTCGCGGCGGAAAAAGCCGACGAAAAAGCACCGGACAATGTGATTTCCCTGGGCGCCACCGCCATCACCGGCGAAGCCCATGACGAGACGACCTACAACGTCGAGAAAGCCTCCTCGCCCAAGTACACCGCGCCACTGATCGACACGCCACGCTCGGTGACCGTAGTTCCGCAACAAGTCTTGAAAGACACCGGCTCACTCAACTTGCAGGATGCGCTGCGCACCGTTCCGGGCATCACCTTCGGTGCCGGTGAAGGTGGCAACCCGCAGGGCGACCGCCCGTTCATCCGCGGTTTCGACGCCCAGGGCGACACCTACCTGGACGGCGTGCGCGATACCGGTTCCCAGAGCCGCGAGATCTTCGCCGTTGAATCGATCGAAGTCAGCAAAGGCCCGAACTCCGCGATCGGCGGCCGTGGCGCTGCCGGCGGCAGCATCAACCTGGTCAGCAAGAAAGCACACCTGGGCAACTCGCTCGACGGTGGTTTCACCTGGGGTTCCGACCAGACCCAGCGCTACACCTTCGACGGCAACTACCAGTTCACCGACACCGCCGCTGGCCGTCTGAACCTGTTGAGCCACGAGAGCAACGTCGCCGGGCGTGACAGCGTCAACTACGACCGTTGGGGTGTTGCACCGTCCCTGGCCTTCGGCCTGGGCACCGAAACCCGCGTCAACCTCGACTACTACCATCTCGAAAGCAACGACCTGCCGGACTCGGGTATTCCGTACAGCATCCCGACCGCAGGCTCGGCGGCGCGTACCAAGGCCAACCCGGACAAGCCGAATGACGGTGGCGACAGCAGCAACTTCTATGGCCTGGACAACCGCGACTTCCGCAAGACCCGTACCGACACGGCGACCTTCGCCATCGAGCACGACCTGAGCGACTCGCTGACCATCAAGAACACCCTGCGTCACGGCACCAGCATGCAGGATTACATCCTGACCCAGCCGGACGACAGTAAAGGCAACGTCAACAACGGCAGCGTCTGGCGCCGCGCGAACACCCGCGTGAGCAACACCGAGACCACCACCAACCAGACCGACCTGTTTGGCGATGTCTACATCGCCGGGTTCAAGAACAGCTTCTCCACCGGTGTCGAATACACCCACGAGGAAAACGAAAAGTCCTCGTACAACGTCAATACGGACACCACGCCACTGACGCCAACGACACCAAAGAATCCATCAGGCACCAACTGCTCACCGGCACTGATCGGCGCGCCAAGCGGTTTCAACTGCACCTCGCTGTCCAACCCGAACCCGAATGATCCATGGAGCGGCGCCATCTCGCGCAACTACGCAGGCACTGACACCAAGGCCGACACCTACGCACTGTATGTGTTCGACACCCTGACATTGTCCGAGCAGTGGCTGGTGAACATGGGCCTGCGTTACGACCATTTCGATACCAAATACAAAACCTTCGACGGTTCCAGCGTGACCACGTCCAAGGGCGATGACACCAGCGAATTCGTCACCGGACAGTTCGGTGTGGTGTACAAACCAGCGGAAAACGGCAGCATCTATGCCTCCTACGCGACGTCTGCCACTCCGCCGGGCAACACCCTGGGCGACGGTTCGGAAGGCAACCCGTTGGGTGGCACACCGGATCGCAACGGCAACCTGCTCAAAAGCGACATGGAGCCGGAAACCACCAAGAACTACGAAATCGGTACCAAGTGGGATCTGCTGAACGATCGTCTGTCCCTGACCGCCGACATCTTCCGCACCGAGAAAGAAAACGCTCGTGTGCAAACCAACACCACCACGTTTGAAAACGTCGGCAAAACCCGCGTTCAAGGTATCGAATTGTCGGCCAGCGGCAAACTCACCGACAAATGGCAAGTGTTCGCCGGTTACGCCTACATGGACAGCGAGCAAATCGATGGTGGCGACCTGCCAGCAAACAAGATCAACAACGGCAACCAACTGCCTAACACGCCGAAAAACAGCGCCAGCCTGTGGACGACCTATCAGGTCACGCCGAAGCTGACCATCGGTGGCGGTGCGTTCTATGTCGATGACGTGTTCGGCAACGTCGCCAACACCACCATGGTTGATTCCTACGTTCGTTACGACGCGATGGCAGCCTACAAGCTGAGCAAAAACGTCGACCTGCAACTGAACGTGCAGAACCTGACCGACGAAACCTACTACGACAAGGCGTTCTCGACTCACTTCGCCAACCAGGCGGCCGGTCGTACCGCGTTGCTGAGCACCAACTTCCACTTCTGATGGAAATGTGACCGACAACCTACTGTAGGAGCGAGCTTGCTCGCGAGAAACTCGAGAACGACGCGGTGAATCAGGCTTACCGCGTTATCGTTGACGACCATCGCCAGCAAGCTGGCTCCTACAGATATTGGCGGTTGGCCCGGCCCCGTTCATTCACATGAACGGGGCCTTCGTGCGTAAAAAAGAATGCTTCTCGACAACCCCACGGCATAATGCGCGCCGTGATGAATCAAATTGAACGAACAAGGCGAGCGACGTGTTGAAGAAAACCCTGTTCCAGTTGCACTGGTTTTTCGGCATCAGCGCCGGGCTCGTCCTGGCCTTGATGGGCATCACCGGGGCGACGGTGTCGTTCCAGGATGAAATCCTGAACGCACTCAACCCTTCTGTGTTGCAAGTCGAAAAACAGCTCGCCGGCGTGCTGCCGCCTGCCGAACTGGTGGAGCGAATCGAAGCCGCGTCGGGCAAGAAAGTCTCGATGCTCACCGTGGAAACCGACAGCGGCAACGCCGCCAAAGTGTGGTTCACCCCGCCGCCGGGTGAACGCCGCGGCGAGATGCGCTACTTCGATCCGTACACAGGAGAGTTCCTGGGCGACGCCGCTGGCCAGGACTTCTTCGGCCTGATGCTGCAACTGCACCGTTTCCTCGCCATGGGCGACACGGGTCGGCAGATCACCGGTGCATGCACGCTGATCCTGGTGTTCTTCTGCCTGTCCGGCCTGTACCTGCGCTGGCCTCGCCAGTGGAAAAGCTGGCGTGCCTGGCTGACCCTGGACTGGAAGAAAAAGGGCCGCAGCTTCAACTGGGACCTGCATTCGGTGGCCGGGACCTGGTGCCTGGTGTTTTACCTCCTGGCGGCGCTGACCGGGTTGTCCTGGTCCTACGAGTGGTACAACAAGGGCCTGACCCGGTTGCTCTCCGATGCAGCACAGAACGAGCGCGTTCGTGGCGGACGTGGCCCGGCACCGGCAGGTCCGGCACCGACAGCCGATTACGCGGTCATGTGGAGCAGCATCTACAGCACGGCCGGCCCGCAACTCAGTTCCTATAACGTGCGCATGCCGCCAGTGGCCGGCCAACCAGCGACCGTTTACTTCCTGTTGAAAACCTCGCCCCACGACCGTGCACTGAACCAGATCACCCTCGACCCGGCCACGGGCGTGGTCAAACGGGTTGACAGCTACAGCGACAAGAGCCTCAAGGCGCAACTGCTGACCAGTATTTATGCGCTGCACGTCGGCAGTTACTTCGGCATCGTCGGGCGCATCATCCTGACCCTCACCGCGCTGAGCATGCCGCTGTTCTTCGTCACCGGCTGGTTGCTGTACCTGGATCGTCGCCGCAAGAAACGCCAGATCAAGGATGCTCGCCAAGGCCTTGTACAACCGGGCAACGATGCGTCTGCCTGGCTGATCGGTTTCGCCAGCCAGAGCGGGTTTGCCGAGCAGCTGGCCTGGCAGACCGCCGGGCAATTGCAGGCCGCAGGCTTACCCGTGAAGGTGCAACCGCTGGCGGACGTCAGCGAGCAGGACTTGCAGGGCTCGAACAACACACTGTTCGTTGTCAGCACTTTCGGTGACGGCGAAGCGCCGGACAGCGCCAGGGGCTTCGAACGCAAGGTACTGGGCCGTACGCCGAGCCTGGAGTGCCTGAACTACGCGGTCCTCGGCCTCGGCGACCGGCAGTATCAACACTTCTGCGGATTCGCCAAGCGCCTGCACACCTGGCTCGGCGAACACGGCGGCAAGACCTTGTTCGCACCGGTGGAAGTCGACAGCGGTGATCCATACGCCTTGCGCCACTGGCAACAGCAACTGGGCCTGCTGACCGGCCACGCGCCCGTCGACACCTGGCAAGCACCCAGCTACGACAACTGGACCCTGGCCCGTCGTGAATTGCTGAACCCGGACAGCAGCGGATCTCCTGTGTACTTGCTGGGCCTCAGTGCGCCAACCACCAGCAGTTGGCTGGCCGGTGATCTGGTGGAGGTGTTGCCGCGCAATTGCCCGTGGGTCATCGAGCATTTCCTCGATGGCCTGGGGATTCACGGTGCGACCAAGGTGCAGGTCAACGGCCTGGAGGAAACCCTCGAACAGGCCTTGGCCAGCCGCCAACTCCCGGAAAACCGCGCCCATCTGGTCGGCCTGCACGCGCAGGCGCTGGCAGAGGCCCTCGTGCCGCTGGCCATGCGCGAGTACTCCATTGCGTCGATCCCCGCCGATGGCATGCTCGAACTGATCGTGCGCCAGGAAGTGCATGCCGACGGCAACCTCGGCGTCGGTTCCGGCTGGTTGACCGAACACGCGTCGGTGGGCAGTTCCATCAGCCTGCGCGTGCGACGCAACAGTGGTTTCCACCTGCCGGCCCAACCGGTGCCGATGATCCTGCTGGGTAATGGCACGGGGCTGGCTGGCTTGCGCAGCCTGCTCAAGGCACGGATTGCCGAGGGTCAGCAACGTCACTGGCTGCTGTTTGGCGAGCGCAATCGCGAGCACGACTACCTGTGCAGAGAGGAGCTGGAGGAGTGGCTGATCAATGGTGATCTGGAGCGCCTCGACCTGGCGTTTTCCCGTGACCAGGCCGAAAAAATTTACGTACAGGATCGCCTGCGTGAATCTGCAGCCGAGCTCAAGCAGTGGCTGGCCGATGGTGCGGTGATCTATATCTGCGGAAGCCTTCAAGGCATGGCTTCGGGCGTGGACCAGGTGCTCAACGAGGTGTTGGGCGCTGCTGAAGTGGAGCGCCTGATCGAACAGGGCCGCTACCGCCGAGACGTTTACTGATATCCCCTGTTGCCCGGTAGGAGCGAGCTTGCTCGCGATGGCGAACTTACATTCAACACATTTGTTGTCTGTTGGACCGCAATCGCGAGCAAGCTCGCTCCTACAGGGACCCCAACGCAATCAAACGGGTTGTAACTTCTGCTCATACACAGACACCCCATCCAGATCACGCAACACCACGCTCAACTCCCCCGTTTGCCCCTCGATATTCACCTCGCCAAAAAACTGAAACCCGGCAAACGGCGAGATGTTCTGCGCGGGCGGTGCCTTCTCGAACACCACCTCAGGACCAAAGGTTTTATCCAGCGGATTGGGCCCGAAGCTACCGGCATTCAAAGGCCCGGCGACGAACTCCCAGAACGGTTCGAAATCCTGAAACGCCGCTCGATCCGGGTGGTAATGATGGGCTGCGCAGTAATGCACATCCGCGGTCAGGAACAGGAAATTGCGCACCTTCTGCGCCCGCAGAAAACCGAGCAATTCGGCGACTTCCAGTTCGCGCCCCTGGGCCGGGCCGGGGTCACCGTTGGCCACCGCTTCCCACCGCGTGACACCGGGGCTGACTTCACCGTCGGGTACACCGAGGCCGATGGGCATGTCGGCGGCGATCACTTTCCATTGCGCGTTCGAGGCCTGCATTTCGCGCTTGAGCCAGTCCAGTTGCTCACGACCGAGGAACGGCTTGGCCTCGCCCAGATTATCGTCATTGGCCCCGCGATAGCTGCGCATGTCCAGCACGAACACATCGAGCAGCAGCCCGTAACCGAGCTTGCGATAGATCCGCCCGCCGCCATCGGCGCTCTGCAAGCGCATCGGCGCGTATTCGAGCCAGGCCTGGCGTGCGCGATCCACCAGGCTGTGGATATCCTTGCTCTGGTAGCGCGCATCCAGCTGCTTGCCGGGCGACCAGTTGTTCACCACTTCGTGATCGTCCCACTGCCAGATCTGCGGTACTTCGGCGTTGAAACGGCGGATGTTTTCATCCATCAGGTTGTAGCGGTAATTGCCGCGGTACTCATCGAGGGTTTCGGCGACTTTGCTCTTGGCTTCGGTGGTGATGTTGCGCCACACCCGGCCACCTTCCGTGGTGAGCTGCGCCGGGATCGGGCTGTCGGCGTAAATGGTGTCGCCGCTGTGGATAAAGAAATCCGGCAGACGTCGACGCATCGCCTCGTAGATGCGCATGCCGCCAATGTCCGGGTTGATGCCGAAGCCCTGGCCAACGGTGTCGCCACTCCAGACAAAACGCAGGTTGCGCCGGGTCTGCGGCACGCTGCGCAAGTGACCGAACCAGGGTTCGCTGGCAACGCCACTCTGGGCGTCTTCAAACTGCACTCGATAGAAAATCGCCTGGTCGGCGGGCAGCCCTGTGAGCTCGATCCGGGCAGTGAAATCGGTGCGTGCATCGGCCAGGGGCGAGACGAATCGCCGAGGGTTGGGAAACAGGCTGCGGGTGTCCCACTCCACCACCATCCGTGCGGGACGATCGCAGCGGCTCCAGATGATCGCCCGGTCGCCCAGCAGGTCACCGGACTGCACGCCGTCGGTGAGTTGCGGCCGGTCCTTGACCGAAGCGATCACCGCCGGCGCCAGGCCTGGCAACAGCAATCCGGCGCCGACCGCTTGCATGACACGACGGCGCCCGAGGTTGATATCGCTCATGGTGTTCTCCCTGAAAAAGGAAAAACTAAAGCATGGCCGGATGAAGCCGGCATGACATCCCCACCTTGCAGGAGCGAGCCCGCTCGCGAAAAACCCATAGGCGCCGCTGGGCATCTGGTTTGACGCGTTATCGTTCGCGACCATCGCGAGCGAGCTCGCTCCTACAGGAATCGGTGTCAGGCGGTGACGGGTTCGACTGCCAACTCGACAGTCTCCGGCCGCTTGACCAGCGCATACGCCACCGCCGTCAACAGACTCCCCGCCACAATCGCCAGCAAATAAAGCAGTGCATGGTTGATCGCATTCGGGATCGCCAGCACAAACAACCCTCCGTGGGGCGCCATCAATTTGCAGCCGAAATACATCGACAGCGCACCGGTCAGCGCACCGCCGGCGATGCTCGCCGGAATCACCCGCAACGGATCTTTCGCGGCAAACGGAATCGCCCCTTCGGAGATGAAGCACAGCCCCAGCACCAGCGCTGCCTTGCCGGCTTCGCGCTCAGTCTGCGCAAACTTGCGCCGCGCAATGAACGTGGCGATACCCAGGCCAATCGGCGGCACCATGCCCGCGGCCATGGTCGCCGCCATCGGCGCGTAACTCTGCGACGCCAGCAGCCCGACCGAGAACGCATAGGCCGCCTTGTTGATCGGCCCGCCGAGGTCGACGCACATCATCCCACCCAGCAACACACCCAACAGAATCGCGTTGGTGGTGCCCATGCTGTCGAGGAAATGCGTGAGCCCGGCGAGCAAGCCGGCCACCGGTTTGCCGACCACGTAGATCATCACCAGACCGGTGAACAGGCTCGCCAGCAGCGGGATGATCAGGATCGGTTTCAGCGCCTCGAGACTTTGCGGCAAACGCGCATAATGGTTGATCGCCTTGGCCGCATAACCGGCGAGGAAACCGGCAATGATTCCGCCGATGAAACCGGCGCCCAGGGTGCTCGCCAGCAGACCGCCGATCATCCCCGGCGCGAGGCCCGGACGGTCGGCGATGGAATAGGCGATATAGCCTGCCAGCAGCGGCACCATCAGCTTGAATGCGCTGTCGCCACCGATCTGCATCAACGCCGCCGCCAGTGTGCCTTCCTCTTTGAAGGCGGTGATGCCGAACACGAACGACAAGGCGATCATCAGGCCGCCGGCCACCACCATCGGCAACATGAACGACACACCAGTCAGCAGGTGTTTATAGACGCCTGCTTTCTCTGATTTGGCCGGCCCCTTGGCACTGCTCGCAGCGCTTTCCTGCTGGCCTTCGGCCAAGGCCTTTTTCAAGGTCGCTTCCGCTTGCTTGAGGGCAATACCGGTGCCACAACGATAGATTTTCTTGCCGGCGAAACGCTCGGTGGCGACTTCGATATCGGCCGCCAGCAGCACCACATCGGCCTCGGCTATCGCTTGTGCGCTCAATGGATTGCGCGCGCCGACCGAGCCCTGGGTTTCTACCTGCAGGTCATAGCCCAGGCGCCCGGCCGCTTGCTGCAAGGCCTCGGCGGCCATGAACGTGTGAGCTACGCCCGTCGGGCACGCGGTGACAGCCACCAGTCGTGGCGTGTCCTGGGCAACCGCCACAGGTTCGACGACGGTTTGTTCAGCCGCGTAAACCTGAGCGTCCTGCGCACCACGCCGCAGCACGCTATCCACGTCTTGCAGGGCCTGGGCCGGGGTGCTCTGGAACAGCCGCTTGCCGACAAACCGCGACATATCCACGGGTGCGCTGGTTACCAGCAGCACCCACTCGGCCGCTTCGAGGGTGGCTGCCGACAGTTGCTTTTCAGGATGCGCGGCATCGGTGATTTCGACACTGGTGCTCCAGCCCTGACGCTGGGCCGCGGCGTCGAGCAGCCGGGCACACAGCACACTGGTGACCATGCCATTCGGGCAGGCCGTAACGATGGCTAACTTCATGACAAACCCTCTTATTGTTCTGTCAGGGGACGCACGCGCACACCCTGTTCAAGCTGCGCCAGTTGCGCTGCATCGCCAATGCCGAAACCGATCTGGGTCACTGCCATCGCGGCAATCGCCGTGGCGGTGCGCAAGGTCTGCTCCGGCGTATCGGCGCTGAGCAAGCCGTGGAGCATCCCCGCCAGTAACGAATCACCCGCGCCCACCGTGCTGGCGACGCTGACCTTGGGTGGCGTGGCATGCAATGCCGAGCCGACGCTGAACCAGTTCACGCCCTCGGCACCGTGGGAGATCACTACATGCTCGATGCCCTGGGCGTGCAAACGCTCTGCCGCTATGGCCTGAGCGCTGACCGACACGACCTCGCAGCCCAGCACCTCGGCCAGCTCTTCAGTGTTGGGTTTGATGAGCCAGGGTCCCGCTTTCAGTGCTGCACGCAACGCCTCGCCGCTGGTATCGAGGGCGACGTTCAGCCCCAGGTTCTTCAAGCGCACAATCAACGCCTGCAACCACTGTGCGCTGACGCCCAACGGCAAACTGCCGGCGACCACCACCGCATCGTGCCCTGGCGCGATCTGCTCCAGTCGATCCAGCAAGGCTTGCTGCGCCGCCTCGCTGACCTGCGGCCCCGGCCCATTGATGTCGGTGATGCGGCCGTCGCTTTCCGCCAGTTTGATGTTGCTGCGGGTCTCGCCCGGGACACGAATGAAGGCATCGACAAAACCGCGCCGGGCGAACAGCGTTTCAAACGCTTGCAGATTGTCCTCGCCGAGAAAGCCACTGACGGTCAACTGATGCCCGAGGTCCGCCAACACTTGCGCCACGTTGACGCCTTTGCCGGCGGCGTGGGTGTGCATCACATCGCTGCGGTTGACCTGGCCGGCTTCAAGGCGCGGCAACTGGACGGTCAGGTCCAGCGCCGGGTTGAGGGTCAAGGTAAGAATCCGGGCCATTACAGAGCCTCCACTAATGCGCGCACTTCATTGGCACTGCCCACGGCCAGGGCCTGTCGGGCAAGGGTTATAGTCTGAGTGAAGCCCAGTTCGCGAATTCGCGCCTTGACCTCGGCAATGCTGCGCGCCCCGACGCTGAGTTCGTCCACGCCAAGGCCGACCAGTACCGGCACCGCCAGCGGGTCGGCCGCCAGCTCGCCGCACACACCGACCCATTTGCCGTGAGCATGGGCCGCGCGCACGGTGATGTCGATCAGTTGCAGCACCGCCGGATGCAAGCCGTCGGCCTGGGCCGAAAGCGTCGGATGGCCACGGTCGATGGCCAGGGTGTATTGCGTCAGGTCGTTGGTACCGACACTGAAAAAGTCGACCTCCCTGGCCAGCACCGGCGCCAGCAATGCCGCCGACGGCACTTCGATCATGATCCCCAGTTGCAGGTCGGCGACCGGAATTTCCTGGCGCAGGCGTTCGGTCATGTCACGGGCCTGGCGCCACTCGTCAACGCTGCCCACCATCGGGAACATGATCCGCAGCGGCCGGTTGTCGGCCGCCCGCAACAAGGCGCGCAATTGCGCTTCCATGATTTGCGGGCGCTGCAAGGTCAGACGGATACCGCGCACGCCGAGAAACGGGTTTTCTTCTTTCGCGATCGGCCAGTACGGCAGCGGTTTGTCGCCGCCGACATCAAGGGTGCGCACCACCAGCGGCCGCCCGGCCAGACCGTCGAGGACGCGGCGGTACTCGGCTTCCTGGGTTGCCTCGTCGGGCGCTTGCGGGTGGGCCATGAAAATCAGTTCGGTGCGCAACAGGCCAACGCCTTCGGCGCCCTGTTCCACCGCGCCAGCCACGCCGGCGCTTTCACCGAGATTGGCGAACACTTCGACGGCGTGGCCATCGGTGGTCAATGCCGGTTGGTGACGCTGCTCGGCAGCCGCCTTCAAGCGCTGCTCACGGGTATCGCGTTCGGCCATGGCACGCTGCAAGGTCGCCGCGTCAGCGTCCACATGCAGACGACCACGCTGACCATCGAGCAGCAACGGCGTACCCGGTGCCAGTAGCAGCACGCCGGGGCCGGCGCCGACCAGTGCCGGGATGCCCAGCGCCCGGGCAACAATCGCACTGTGCGCCGTAGCGCCCCCTCGGGCGGTGAGAATCCCCGCCACGCGAGCCGGATCGAGACGCGCGACATCGGACGGGCCAACCTCGTCCATCACCAGAATGTAAGGTTGATCCGGTTCGCTCGGGGTGTCGATGCCGCTGAGCTGCATCAACACCCGACGCCCGATGTCGCGCAAGTCGGCTGCGCGCTCGGCGAGCAAGGCATCCTGCAACGCTTCCTGCTGTCGGGCCGCCGCTTCAATCACAGCCATCCACGCCGCCTCGGCGCTTTCACCCTGCTTGAGGCGCGTATCGACCTCATCGGTCAGTTCCGGGTCGTCGAGCATCTCTTGGTGGGTGATGAAGATTTCGCGAATGGCTTTGCTTTTGCTGCGCTCGATCAAACCCTGGATGTCACGGCGTACCTGCGCCAAGGCGTGCTGGAGACGTTCGCGCTCGATGGCGGCAGACTCTCCGCGCAACGGGTAGTCAATGGTTTGCAGCACATGTATATGGGCCGGCCCGATGGCGATCCCCGGCGCGGCGGCAATCGCCTGAACCACGCTGCCCGACACCGGGGCGAGGACCACTTCGTCCATCTCGGCAACGAGTTCGCGCACCTGGCTTACCGGCGGCAGCGGTTCGACTTCCTCACCGAGGCCTTCTTCAATGGCAGCCAACAAGGCCGGCAACGCATCAGCGGCAATGCCTGGCTCGGCGATGAATTCCAGGACCTGCCCTCGACGGGCGCCGAGGCTGAGCAACTTGCTCAAGCTCTTTACCGACACCGCGCTGTCGTGGCCATCGACGATCCGCACGCGGATGTCTCCTTCAAAACTCTTTGCCAATTGCGCGAGGATTTTCGCCGGCCGCGCATGCAAACCGTGGGCGTTGGCCAACGCAATTCGCGCGCTGGGCCAGTCGGCGGGCACTTCACCACCGAGTACTTCGAGGACTTTGCGACTGCTGGTGGCGCGCCCCAATTCATGGCCACGCCCTTCGATCAGCAATGCGCACAGGCGCTCAAGCAGGGCTTGATGGGCCTCACCGAGGCTGGCCAGGCAAAACAGGCCATTGAGCGGCTGACCGAGATAGCGCAGCGGTTTGTCCGGGGTGACGAAGGCCAGGCCGGGGCGCTTCACCGTTTGCTCACTGTGCAGCCACCACAGGCCATCGCCCAACGGCAGCGCTTCAACCTGTTGCAGCACAGCGGAGAAACCATTACTCACGCAGTCGGCCTGGCGCAACAAACGTGCGCCGCGCCAGACCAGCTCTTCGAAATCTTCGGCCGCTACACCGAGGCCGATCATCTGCGCATCCAGCGCCAACTCCTGCGGCGCGCCTTGCAGCAACTTCAGCAATGCCTCGGCGGAACCTGCGCGACGCAGGGCCTGGCCCAGATCAGTCTCGCCGAGCGCGCGGGTCAGCAATTGCAACAGGCGCAGATGCTCATCGGATTTGGCGGCGATACCGATCGCCAGGTAAACGATATGACCGTCACCCCAGTCCACTCCGTCAGGGAACTGCATCAGGCGCACTCCGGTGGTGAACACCAGTTCGCGGGTTTCGGGCGTACCGTGGGGGATGGCAATACCTTGACCGAGAAAGGTCGAGCCCTGGGCTTCCCGCGCCTGCAAACCGGCGAGATACCCCTCGGCAACCAGGCCGTCGGCAACCAGATGCCGGGCCAGCAATTGCAGCGCTGCGGATTTATCCACGGCCGACTGGCCCATGGAAATCTGCTCTACAGTGAGCTCGAGCATGCTTTCTCCTTTTTGGCGACTTGGGGCGCCAGGTATTGTTTTGATTGAGCCAGCCCAGGTGCCTGGTCGTCACTTTTGACGGTTTCACGGCAGAACCGACCAAAGGCACCTATAACGTAGAAAATACGCTTGCTGAAACGTTTAATCTAGAATGAATGGCACGTTACTCGATAATGTCCCATCCTTGAAGCTCAACTTGTCGGATGCGTTGCGACAATGGTCACCTGCCTTAATCGGTTAGGATTGACGAAAATGTCGAGGCAATCTCGAAAAAACAAGGAAACAGCGGGTTGAAACTCAGTGATATCGCCCAGTTGGCCGGTGTGTCCGTCACCACCGCCAGCTACGTCATCAATGGCAAGGCCGAACAACAGCGCATCAGCAGCGCCACCGTTGAACGCGTGCGCGCGGTCGTTGAACAACATGGCTTCACGCCTAACCCACAGGCCGCCGGTTTGCGCAGCCGACACACACGCACATTGGGGTTCATTCTGCCGGATCTGGAAAACCCCAGTTACGCGCGCATCGCCAAATTGCTGGAGCAAGGTGCGCGAGCCCGGGGTTATCAGTTGCTGATCGCCAGTTCCGACGATGCACCGGACAGCGAACGGCAATTGCTGCAACTGTTCCGCGCCCGGCGTTGCGACGCGCTGATCGTTGCCAGCTGCCTGCCAGCCGGCGACGACAGCTATCGCCAATTGCAGGCCAAGGGCATCCCGATCATCGCCATCGACCGGGTCATGGAGCCCGAGCATTTCTGTTCGGTGATCAGCGACGACCGCGAGGCCAGCCTGCAACTGACCCGCAGCCTGCTGGAGCCGCTGCCCAGGCAGATCGCATTGATCGGCGCCCGCCCGGAGCTGAGCATCAGCCGGGAACGCGCCGCAGGCTTCAAAGAGGCTCTCGTCGGGTTCAACGGTGAGGTGCTGATCGAAGAAGGTGAGTCCTTCAGCCGCGAGTGCGGTAAACAATTGATGGAAGAGTTGCTGCAACGTCTTGGTCATTTGCCCGAAGCCCTGGTGACCACATCCTATGTGCTGCTTCAGGGCGTGTTCGATGCGCTGCACGACTTCCCGCTGAAAAACCGTCCGCTGCGCCTCGGCACGTTCGGCGACACCCAGTTGCTGGACTTCCTGCCGTTACCGGTCAATGCCATGGCCCAGCAACATCAGCTGATCGCCGACAAGGCCCTGGCGCTGGCCCTGGCGGCCATCGAGCAGTCGGATTACCGGCCCGGCGTGCAAGCCATCGCGCGGACGTTCAAGCAGCGTATTCGCCAGGATTGAACCGTGGAGCTGATCGACACCCACACCCATCTGGATTTTCCGGACTTCGACGCCGACCGCCAGGCGCTGCTGGCCGACAGCCGCGCCCTCGGGGTGCGGCGGATCGTGGTGCTGGGGGTTTATCAGGCCAATTGGCAGCGGGTCTGGGCACTGGTGCAGAGTGCCCCCGACCTGCACGCCGCGTTCGGTTTGCATCCGGTGTACCTGGACGATCATCGACCGCAACACCTGAGCGAGCTCGGTGACTGGCTGACACGCCTGTCCGGCCATCGGCAACTGTGTGCGGTGGGCGAGATCGGCCTGGACTACTTCATCGAAACACTGAATCGAGACCGTCAACAGGCGTTGTTCGAGGCGCAATTGCAACTGGCGGCGGATTTCGATCTGCCGGCATTGATCCATGTGCGGCGTAGCCATGCGGCAGTGATTGCCACGCTCAAACGTTTTCGACTGAAACGGGCCGGCATCATCCACGCCTTCGCCGGCAGCCAGGAAGAGGCCCGCGAATACATCAAGCTCGGTTTCAAGCTCGGCCTTGGCGGCGCCCCGACCTGGCCCCAGGCACTGCGCATGCACCGTGTGCTGGCGCAGTTGCCACTGGATTCAGTAGTGCTTGAAACCGACTCACCGGACATGGCGCCTGCCATGTTCCCCGGCCAGCGCAACAGCCCGGCACACTTGCCGGCGATCTGTGCGGCACTGGCGCAATGGATGGCAATCAGCCCGGAACAACTGGCGGCTGCCAGCACCGCCAACAGCTGCGAAGTGTTCGGCTGGTAATCAGTCGGCGTGAGCCCTGGCGGCTTCCAGGATCAGCGTCAGGTGCTGACGTCGGCGGAAGTAACGGACCGCCGCGAAATACACGAATATGGCAATCAGCGACGCATTCAGCTGCTCGATGACGCTGAGCATTCCTACCCACTCCATCACCAACGCCACCAGCAAGGCGGTGCAGATCATCACCCGAAGGCTGGCGCGCAACAGCGAAAACGAGTCGAGCGACTTGAAGCGCCTGATCTGGTCAGGGCAACGTAACTGAAGGTGTTTCTGGCAGTGGGCACAGGCAAACGTTTCATTGATCGCAATGGCATTGAGTTGCCAGGGTTGAAGCCGCAACGTGCGCTGACAATGCGCACAGCGCCCCTGGACTCCTGTTGTCGCAACAGACATAACCGGTTTTCCTCCTTGCGGTAAGCCCCGTAAATCTTCCTTGATTGAAATCCAGAAGCTAGCGCATGGAGAGAATCAGGAGGACTCCCACTCGGCAAGGGAAAAAGTATTACAAAACATTCTGACAGCACACAAAACCTGTGGGAGCGGGCTTGGCCCTACAGGGTTTCCGGGCAGTCCTTCAGACCCGGAAGGCACTGATCAACTGTTTCAACTCCACGACCTGGGCCGACAACGCCCGGCTGGCATCTTCGGTCTGATGCGCACCTTCAGCGGTGCGTTCACCGGCGCGATTGATCTCGACGATGTTCTGGTCGATGTCGTGGGCCACGGCAGTTTGCTGCTCCACCGCGGCGGCAATCTGCTGGTTCTGGTCGACGATCATGCCGACCGCTCCCAGAATGTTTTCCAGCGCCCGCTGGACCTTCTCCGACTGCCCCACTGTGCCGCTGGCCATTTCATGGCTGGTGCCCATGGCCTTGACCGCCGCGCCGACACCGCCATGGAGCTTGGCGATCATCTGCTCGATTTCTTCGGTCGATTGCTGGGTTCGTTTGGCCAGGGTCCGGACTTCATCGGCCACCACGGCGAAACCACGCCCCTGCTCACCGGCCCTTGCTGCCTCGATGGCGGCATTGAGCGCCAGCAGGTTGGTCTGCTCGGCGATGCTCTTGATCACTTCGAGCACGCGGCTGATGGACTGACTGTCGCTGGCCAGTTGATTGATCACCAGCACCGATTGATCGATCTCGCTGGCCAGCGCGGCAATGCTGCCTTGCTGCGACTCCACCAGACCGCGACCACTGATGGTCTCATCGTTGACACTGTGGGCACTGCTCACTGCCGCCGCAGCACTGCGCGCCACTTCCTGGGAGGTGGCCGACATCTGATTCATGGCCGTGGCCACCTGTTCGATCTGTGTGCGCTGCCCGGCGACGGCCTGGTTGCTTTGCGCGGAAATGTTTTCCACTTGCCCGGCCTGACGCTCGACTTCGCTGACGGTCTGCCCCACCCGCTCGATCAGGTCATGGATTTTTTTCACCGTGCCGTTGAACACCTCGCCCAACTCGCCCAGCTCATCGCGGCTGTGGGCGCTGAAGGTCACGGTCATGTCCCCCGCCGCCACCTTGTCCATCACCGCCCCCAGGCGCTTGAGCGTGGTGCGGGTCGAGGCATAGAAAGCGCCGTAGAGATAAAAGATCAACACAAACACGACCGATAACGCCACCGCCTGCAAGACCATGTGCGTGCGGTTCTGTTCCAGGCGTTGCTGCAACTGCGGGCCCAGATACTTCAGGGTTGCTTCGTTGAGTTGGTAAGTCTGGTCCATCAGGGCGCTGACTTGATCGTAAAACCCTTGCCACGGCGCATCGAGGGTGTCAGCCATGACCACTTGTTCTTCGAACAGCTCGCTGGCCTTCTTCAAGGATGCCCGGCTGCTATCGGCCTGAGCGGCCAAGGTATCGCGCGCGGCTTTGCTGGAACCCAAGGCATCCTGCAACTTCAGGCCATATTCGGCCTGGAGCTTTTCAATCTGCGCCAGCAATTCATCGAAACGGGTACTCGAAGCCGAGTTGATGAACCCCTGCCCCAACGAGTAAGAACCCATTGCCCGCCCCTCGCCCAGGATCTGGGTGACACGCGGCGTGACGAGGGTGATGAGCTCGCTCAACTGGCGCATGTCGCTCTGGTTGTCACGACTCAGGCCCGCCTGGCTGGTGATGAGCTGGCTGAAAATCTGCGCGCTACCCACCAGCTTGCCGATCAAGGCGCTTTTGCTTTGCAGGGAGGTTTCCGATTGCTGGGCCTTGAACGCGGCAACCATTTCATCGCGTTTGCCATCAAACACCGCGACCTGCTCCGGATCGCTGGTCATCGCCGTCAGCCCTTGCAAGCGAGTCAGAATACCCTGCTCGAGGGCGCTGATTTTCGATTCGACATTGCCGGCCTTGCCGGATTGGCCGAGGCTGACATTGATCTGCACCAGGTTGTTCAGGGTTTCCAGATCGCGCCGTAACGTCAGGCTGCTGCCCAACAGGTCGAGACTTTGCAGTTCGATGCGCGTGCCCTGAAATTCGCGGTAGGAGTCACGCACCAGATAGAAGTTGGTCACCAGCATCGGCACCAGGAACAGAACGCTGATCAGGCTGAACTTCATGCCGAAGCTCAGGCGGTTCATCAGTGCGACAGCGGGATAGAGCAAGCTCTTCACTGGATGTCTCCCTTCAATTTTTATTTTTTTTATTGGCAGGCGCAGACCGAGAGCAGATAGCCACTATTCGGCGCTATCTCTGTATAACTTAAATCGGCAGGAGGTTTTGTAACTTAAGGTTAACGACAGGGCGACGCACTTCGGACAAGTGATCACCCTGTGGCGAGGGAAACTGCTCTGACTACAGCCCTATGACAGGACCGTCCACAGCGCAAACCCGGCATACCAGAGCACCGCGGCACGCAGCAGCAGGTCCCAGATACGGTCCAGGTTGTTGATACCTTCTGCGCCGGCCACCGGTGCCGGAATTTCACCGGCCACCAGCCCGACTTTCTCGATCAATTGCGCGGCGCTGATGTTCCAGTTCAGCAGCTCATGCAACATGACCCGACTGACCGCGACAAAATTGCCGACCAACGCCAGGCTCGCCGCCAGCAGACGCACCGGCACCCAGTCGAAGGCATGACGCAGTTGCCCGGCGCGTTCGACCACCGCAGGGGTTTTCCCGTGCTCTTCGGCCAGCGCCAGCAGCCGATAGCTCAGCGCCGCGACGGGCCCCAGCAGGAAGTACCAGAAAATCACCGCGAAAAAGCTGTGGTACGCCTCCCACAGCAAATGCCCTTCGACCTGTTCCAGCAGTTGCTCGCCACTGTCTGCGCAAATATCCAGATCGCGCTTGGCGACATGGGCCGCTGCTTGCAGGTCCTCCCGACGCCAGGCATCGCGGAACGGCCCGAGATCGCCCAGCAGATCACCGCGCCCCAGGCTGTAGATCACGACCAGCAAATGGATCGGCAACGCCAGCAACCCGTAGGCCACCGGCTCGATGACAACCAGCAGCAAACCCAGCAACGCCACCGGCAACAAGACCATCACCGACAACACCAGCCATGGCCGGTCCGAAAGTCGCGGGCTGGCCTCAAGCCTGTTCAGCTTGTGGGTCCATCCACTGTCGCGCTGAACGCGATGGCGCAAGGCCGAAAACTTCTCGATCCATACCGCCAACAGCAACACCAGAAAACTCATTGCCCTTCCTCTTGTGCCAGTGCGGCCCGATAACGTGCCCAGTCGAACGCAGGCCCCGGATCGGTCTTGCGCCCGGGGGCAATGTCGCTATGCCCGCAGATGCGTTGTGCGGTGATGCCCGTGAAGGCGCTTTGCAACTGCCGGGTCAGGGCCGTCAACGTCTCATATTGGGCATCGGTGAACGGTAGATCATCCGTGCCTTCCAGTTCGATGCCCACGGAAAAATCGTTACAGGTTTCCCGCCCCTCGAAACACGAGACGCCGGCGTGCCAGGCGCGCTCAAGACAAGAGACAAACTGAGTGACGGTGCCGTCACGTTCAACCAGAAAGTGCGCTGAAACCCGCAGGTCGGCGATCCCTGCAAAGTAGGGATGTTCCGTGACATCCAGACGATTCTGGAAAAACTCCTGCACCTTGCCGGTCTGAAATTGCGCGGGCGGCAGACTGATGTTGTGGATCACCAGCAGGGAGATCTCGCCCTCCGGGCGCGCATTGAAGTTGGGTGAAGGGCATAAACGCACACCCTGACACCAACCACTCGCGGGGTCCAACTTCATACCGACTCCTTCAACGTCGACTGTGTTGGCACAGTATGCCGCGATAATCCATCAGGGCGCGATCACTTGCCGCGTTTAAGGCGCTTGAGGTTGCCGATCTGAAACAGGCGTTTGTTCGGAATCTACGGCCAACGCCGACAACGTCAGGGATTCGACCAAATGCAGGCACCAGCGCCAACGTAACGTGCTGATGCCTTGGGTTGGTCGCTGACATGGCCCTATAATCGAGCCACTTTGTTTGTGGAGTCCGTTATGCCGAATCTACGTCTCGCCGATCTGACCGCTGAAATCGAAGCCAACGTGCGCCGTGCGTTGCGTGAAGACATCGGCAGCGGCGACATCACCGCGCAGTTGATCCCGGCCGAACGCCTGGCCAAAGCCACCATCATTACCCGCGACGCAGCCGTCATCAGCGGCACCGCCTGGGTAGATGCCGTGTTTCGGCAGCTGGACCCACGGGTGGCGGTGCACTGGCAAGTTGCCGACGGTGAACGGGTGACGCCCAATCAGGTGCTGTTCCACCTCGAAGGCCCTGCGCGCTCACTGCTGACCGGCGAACGCAGCGCCCTGAACTTCCTGCAATTGCTCTCCGGCGTGGCAACCCGTGCGCAATACTTGGCAGACTTCGTGGCCGAGACTCAGGTCAAGCTGCTCGACACCCGCAAAACGCTGCCGGGGCTGCGCCTGGCGCAAAAGTACGCAGTGACCTGCGGCGGTTGCCACAACCACCGCATTGGCCTGTATGACGCCTTCCTGATCAAGGAAAACCACATCGCCGCCAGCGGCGGCATCGCGCAGGCGATTGCCGCCGCGCACAAGATCGCCCCGGGCAAACCGGTCGAGATTGAAGTGGAAAGCCTGGATGAACTGAAAGAAGCACTGGCAGCCGGTGCCGACATCATCATGCTCGACGAACTGAGCCTGGACGACATGCGCGAAGCCGTGCGCCTGAATGCCGGCAAAGCCAAACTGGAAGCCAGCGGCGGGATCAACGAAAGTACGTTGCTGCCGATTGCACAGACCGGGGTGGATTACATTTCGATCGGTGCAATGACCAAGGATGTGAAGGCGGTCGATCTGTCGATGCGCCTGAGTATCTGAGAAGCAAAGCTATCCTGTAGGAGCCCGGCTTGCCGGCGAAAGCGTCCTTGAAATCGCCATCGCCGGCAAGCCGGGCTCCTACAAAAGCGGCTTGGCAGGTATGTTGCTCAAACCACCAGATTGTTCATCTCGCAGTACTCTTCCCACTCGACGCCCAGCACTTCGGCCGCTTCTTTATGCAGCTTCAGGCGCTCAACCTCGTACTCTTCCGGGGTGGAGGTGTACTTGAGCGTCAACTCCCACGGCTGTAGGCCCTGGGCTTCCGCCTCATCCTCGAACGCCCACTGGATCTGGTCTTTCTGATCATCGGGACTCAAGTCCTTGATCTCGTCCATCAGCTCGGGAGCATCCAGCACGTACTTCTTCAGTGCTTCTTCGTGTCGGGCTTCCTGGGTCATCTCTTTAACGGTCATGTTGTTCTCGCTGATCTGGGGAATGGAAGATGGATCTGGATCATCAAGGATCTCTCTGACGCAGAAGAACCGCTTGTAGTCCGGTCTGTCTGGCCTTCAGAACCATTCGGGATCATCTGAAAACTGCTGGGCGAAGCTCATGCAGGCTCCGAATATAGGATGTTTGTCGGACGATTTACACGACTCTTTACATCTACCTACAAAAAGTTGTGCACACGATGTGCTGATGGTGACGGGAACATAAATTCAAATCCCCAGTCATAGCGATGTGCCATACCGGCACTTCACAAGGAACCTCAGTGATGCGCAGCTTTTCGAAGTTTTCGTCTGTTCTGTCCGCAACGGTGATGACAACCTTGCTGGGGGCCCTGGCGCTGCCGGTAACCGCACTGGCCAGTGTTGAATTGAGTAGCGGCTATACGTCCTCTGGCGACAAGTTCACGGTCATTCACAATGAATACGGCAAAGAGGTACTCATCAGAAGCGAATACAGCGTCGACGATCTGAAAGAAATGCAGGAGACGATCAACAATCAGACCCGGCAGATCGAAGAGCTCAAGCGCAGCAGTGGTTCCAGCTCAAGCTCCAGCAGCAAGGAAATCGACGAACTCAAGCGCACGGTGGCCGAACAGGAGCGCGACATCAACAACCTCGGCAAGCAGGTTGAAGAACTCAAACGCAATAGCGGCTCCAGCTCCAGTTCAAACAGCAGCGAGATTTCCAGCCTGAAGCGGGAAGTCAGCGATCAGGACCGCGAACTCGATAACCTCAAGCGTACTGTCGAGGAGTTGAGCAGAAAGGTGAAATAACCGAGGGGATCTGGTGCCCGAGACAGGAATCGAACCTGCGACCTTCGCGTTACGAGTGCGCTGCTCTACCGGCTGAGCTACACGGGCTGTGGGCTAAACCTAGCATCGCTTATGAGTTGCCGCAATTAACAGTGGCACAAAAAAGGTCCCTCTACCGGGACCCTTTTTTATTACGCAATGGTTTGGAGGTCACTTCATTTTCGACTCGGACGCGGTCTCGTGTAGGAGCTGGCTTGCCAGCGATTGTCGTTAACGATAACGCGTACGGACTGAATAAACGCGGCGCGCTTGAGGGCATCGCCAGCAATCGAGCGTCGACCGGCCGTTCCTACAGTTTCCCGGGATTGCGTGAAGAACCCCAAAAAAAACCCCACCGTTTTCACGGCAGGGCTTTTTTTACAACGTTGAAGCAGTCAGGCGTGGGGCGTGATTAAACGCCCGAAGCCTTGGCCGCTGCTACGTCTTTGATGGACAGTTTGATACGGCCGCGGTTGTCCACGTCCAGTACCAGCACTTCCACTTCCTGGCCTTCTTTGAGGATATCGGTCACTTTCTCAACGCGAGCATCGCTCAGCATGGAGATGTGAACCAGACCGTCCTTGCCCGGCAGGATGTTGACGAATGCGCCGAAGTCGACGATGCGCTCAACCTTGCCCACGTAGATCTTGCCGATTTCGGCTTCAGCGGTGATACCCAGAACGCGCTGACGTGCTGCTTCAGCCGCTTCCTTGGTTTCGCCGAAGATCTTGATCGAACCGTCGTCTTCGATATCGATCGAAGCCTTGGTTTCTTCGCAGATCGCACGGATGGTCGCGCCACCTTTACCGATGACATCACGGATTTTGTCGGTGTCGATTTTCATCGCGATCATGGTCGGAGCGTTGGCCGACAGTTCGGTACGCGACTGGCCAATGATCTGGTTCATCTGGCCGAGGATGTTCAGGCGCGCTTCCAGGGCTTGGCCCAGAGCGATTTCCATGATCTCTTCGGTGATGCCCTTGATCTTGATGTCCATCTGCAGCGCGGTGACGCCTTTGGCGGTACCGGCTACCTTGAAGTCCATGTCGCCCAGGTGGTCTTCGTCACCCAGGATGTCGGTCAGGACGGCGAATTTCTCGCCTTCTTTAACCAGACCCATGGCGATACCGGCAACCGGCGCCTTCATCGGCACACCAGCGTCCATCAGTGCCAGGGAAGCACCGCAAACGGAAGCCATCGAGCTCGAGCCGTTGGATTCGGTGATTTCCGACACAACACGGATGGTGTACGGGAACACGTCAGCGGCAGGCAGCATGGCCTGAACCGAACGACGGGCCAGACGGCCGTGACCGATTTCGCGACGACCAGCGCCACCCATGCGACCACACTCGCCCACCGAGAACGGAGGGAAGTTGTAGTGCAGCATGAACGGGTCTTTTTTCTCGCCTTCCAGGGTGTCCAGCAGCTGTGCGTCACGGGCAGTGCCCAGCGTCGCGACTACCAGAGCCTGGGTTTCGCCACGGGTGAACAGGGCCGAACCGTGGGTTTTTGGCAGAACGCCGACTTCGATGTTCAGCGGACGCACGGTGCGAGTGTCGCGACCGTCGATACGTGGCTTGCCGTTTACGATGTTTTCGCGAACGGTGCGGTATTCGATTTCGCCGAAAGCCGCTTTGACGTCAGCAGCGGAAGGCTGGCCTTCTTCACCGGACAGCTTGGCAACGACCTGATCTTTCAGCTCACCCAGGCGAGCGTAACGGTCGGCCTTGACGGTGATGGTGTAAGCCTGGGAGATCGCTTCGCCGAACTCGGCACGGATGGCGCCCAGCAGTTCGGTGGCTTCGGCTTGTGGAGCCCAGGTCCAGGTTGGCTTGGCAGCTTCTGCAGCCAGCTCCTTGACGGCCTGGATCACGGCCTGGAACTCGTCGTGGGCGAACAGTACGGCGCCCAGCATCTGGTCTTCGGTCAGCTCTTTGGCTTCCGATTCAACCATCAGAACGGCTTCCGAAGTACCAGCGACGACCATGTCCAGGCTCGAAGCAGCCAGTTGCTCGTAAGTCGGGTTCAGCAGGTAGCCGGTGCTTTCGTGGAACGCAACGCGGGCAGCGCCGATCGGGCCATCGAAAGGAATGCCGGAGATGGCCAGGGCAGCCGAGGTACCGATCATCGCAGCGATGTCCGGATCGGTCTTCTTGCTGGTGGAAACGACGGTGCAGACAACCTGCACTTCGTTCATGAAGCCTTCAGGGAACAGCGGACGGATCGGACGGTCGATCAGTCGGGAAGTCAGGGTTTCTTTCTCGGAAGGACGGCCTTCGCGCTTGAAGAAACCGCCAGGGATCTTACCGGCAGCGTAAGTCTTTTCCTGGTAGTGAACAGACAGAGGGAAGAAGCCCTTGCCTGGATCGGCTTGCTTGGCACCGACTACGGTCACCAATACGCTGACGTCGTCGTCAACGGTGACCAATACTGCGCCGGAGGCCTGACGGGCGATACGGCCAGTCTCGAGGGTAACGGTCGACTGACCGAACTGGAATTTTTTGATTACCGGGTTCACGGTGTCCTACCTTCTTTGTGGCTCTTGGGGGAACTGGTTTCTTGCGAAATTCTTGGGCAACGCCGGGAATCGACCCGACCGGTTGTCCGGAGTACACTCACACAGGTAAAGCAGGTATCCAGATAAAACTTGAGGCTGGAAGCCTGCCATGCGCTGGCGGGAAACCCGCTGACGCACGACAGACAACCAACCTCTAGCGCAATCGCTTATTAGCGACGCAGACCCAGGCGAGCGATCAGAGCGCTGTAACGGCTCACGTCCTTGCCTTTCAGGTAGTCCAGCAGCTTACGACGCTGGTTAACCATGCGGATCAGACCACGACGGGAGTGGTGGTCTTTACCGTTGGCCTTGAAGTGACCTTGCAGTTTGTTGATGTTGGCGGTCAGCAGTGCAACTTGCACTTCTGGCGAACCAGTGTCACCAACGGCTTGCTGGTAGTCAGCAACGATTTGAGCTTTTTCTTGAACGTCGAGAGCCATGAGGCAATCCTTTTATCAGGAAACTGTTTCAGAAAAACAGTTTCAACAGGCCAGGGACAAATCCCTGTATCTATAAATGAGTAGTGACCGTGCCTGTTGACAGCCACACTCGCCGGCCTGCTGTTACACAGACCGGTTTCCGGTCATTCTGACCGAATCAGTCGACGTGGCGCGATACGCCCGTCTTCGCTCACTTCACCGATACCGATGAAGCGACCATTGTGATCCTGTACCCGCACCATGCCGAACTTCGGAGCATCCGGGGCACGTACCGGCTGGCCGTTGAGCCAGTAGAACGCGCTCGCTTCCGAGAACTGCAACAGTGGCCAATCCAGCAGGCCGCTGTCCGATGGCATCAGGAAGCGATCGACCGCTTCGTTGCCGCCTTCGGCATGTACCGCTTCCAGCTCTTCCAGGGTAACCGTCTGCGCCAGGGTGAATGGCCCGGCCTGGGTACGTCGTAGTTCAGCAACGTAAGCGCCACAACCGAGTTGCTCACCGATATCCTCCACCAGGGTACGGATATAGGTGCCTTTGCTGCAATCCACCGCCAGCCGCGCAGTATCACCTTCGAAGGCCAGCAATTCCAAGCGCGTAATAGTAACAGAACGCGGTTCGCGCTCCACTACTTCGCCTGCACGAGCCAGCTTGTACAGCGGCTGGCCATCACGCTTGAGTGCCGAGTACATCGGCGGTATCTGACTGATTTGCCCACGAAATTTCGGCAGAACAGCCTCGATGTCGGCGCGACCAACGGTCACCGGGCGCTCCTGCAAAACTTCACCTTCGGCATCTGCCGTGGTGGTCGTCTTGCCCAGCTGCGCCAGGGTTTCATAACCCTTGTCGGAATCGAGCAGGTACTGCGAGAACTTGGTCGCCTCGCCGAAGCACAACGGCAAAACGCCGGAGGCCAGGGGATCGAGACTGCCGGTATGACCTGCCTTTTCGGCGTTCAGCAACCAGCGAACCTTCTGCAAGGCCGCGTTGGAGGTAAACCCCAGCGGCTTGTCGAGCAGGATAATGCCGCTGACGTTACGACGGATACGTTTGACCTGAGCCACCGATTACTCCTTGGTGTCTTCGGCTTCTGCCGCAACCGGATGCTGATTGTCTTCAGCCACTGCGCGCTCGATCAGTGCCGACAGATGCGCACCACGCACGACGCTTTCGTCGTAGTGGAAGTGCAGCTGTGGAACGCTGCGCAGCTTCATCTCGCGAGCCAGCTGCATGCGCAGGAAACCGGCGGCAGAGTTCAGCACCTTGATGCTTTGTGCGATTTCTTCGGCGCTGTCCTGCCCCATCACGGTGATGAAGATCTTGGCGTGACCGACGTCACGGCTGACTTCCACTGCGGTAATGGTGACCAGGCCGACGCGCGGGTCTTTGACTTCACGACGGATCAGTTGTGCCAGCTCACGCTGCATCTGATCGCCGATACGCTGGGTACGGCTGTATTCTTTTGCCATGTATTGTTACCTGTTACTGCCCCACGGTGAAACCCGTGAGGTCTGAAAGCGGCAAACGCCCGGCCTGACAAAAGCCAGACCGGGCGTTGCGTTTAGAGTCCTGATGACGAGCTGCGCACTTGCATGCGGCTACCCGTCACGGCTCTTGAAGTGCGCGAGTCAGAGGCTGCGAGCAACCTGCACCTTCTCGAAGACTTCGATCTTGTCACCGACCTTGACGTCGTTGTAGCTCTTCACGCCGATACCGCATTCCATGCCGGCACGTACTTCGGAAGCGTCATCCTTGAAGCGACGCAGGGATTCCAGCTCGCCTTCGAAGATAACGATGTCTTCACGCAGTACACGGATTGGACGGTTACGGTGAACGACACCCTCGATCACCATGCAACCTGCGATCGCGCCAAACTTCGGCGAACGGAACACGTCACGCACTTCGGCGATACCCAGAATGTTCTCGCGAACATCGCTGCCGAGCATACCGGTCAGGGCTTTCTTGACGTCTTCGATGATGTCGTAGATCACGTTGTAGTAACGCATGTCCAGGCCTTCCTGCTCGACGATCTTGCGCGCGCCGGCATCGGCACGCACGTTGAAGCCGAACAGTACAGCGTTGGAGGCCAGTGCCAGGTTGGCATCGGACTCGGTGATACCACCGACGCCGCCACCGACCACACGCACTTGCACTTCGTCGTTACCCAGGCCATTCAAGGCACCGTTCAACGCTTCCAGCGAACCACGGACGTCGGATTTGAGGACGATGTTGAGCGTCTTCTTCTCTTCCTGGCCCATGCTTTCGAAGATGTTTTCCAGCTTGCCGGCGTGAGCGCGAGCCAGTTTGACTTCGCGGAACTTGCCTTGACGGAACAGAGCCACTTCACGGGCTTTCTTCTCGTCGGCAACCACGCTCATCTCGTCGCCAGCGTCCGGGGTACCGTCCAGGCCGAGGATCTCGACAGGGATGGCCGGACCGGCTTCCTTGATTGGCTTGCCGTTCTCGTCGAGCATGGCGCGAACGCGGCCATAGTTCGAACCGACCAGGACCATGTCGCCCTGACGCAGGGTACCGTCCTGAACCAGAACGGTGGCCACCGGGCCGCGGCCCTTGTCGAGACGGGATTCAACTACCACACCACGGCCAGGAGCCGACGGAGTTGCAGTCAGTTCCAGGACCTCGGCTTGCAGCAGTACCGCTTCGAGCAGCTCGTCGACGCCAGTACCCATTTTTGCCGAGACCGGTACGAATGGCGTGTCACCACCCCACTCTTCCGACGTCACGCCGTGTACCGACAGTTCGCTACGGATGCGATCGAGGTCAGCACCTGGCTTGTCGATCTTGTTCACAGCGACAACCAGCGGAACGCCAGCAGCCTGAGCGTGCTGAACAGCTTCGATGGTTTGCGGCATCACGCCGTCGTCCGCTGCAACCACCAGGATCACGATGTCGGTCGCCTTGGCACCACGGGCACGCATCGCGGTAAACGCGGCGTGACCAGGGGTGTCGAGGAACGTCACCATGCCACGGTCGGTTTCAACGTGGTACGCACCGATGTGCTGGGTGATACCACCGGCTTCGCCAGCAGCAACCTTGGCACGACGGATGTAGTCGAGCAGGGAAGTCTTACCGTGGTCAACGTGGCCCATTACGGTCACGACCGGCGCACGGGAAACCGCTTCACCTTCAAACTTCAGGGACTCGGCCAGGGAATCTTCCAGGGCGGTGTCGCTGACCAGGGTCACTTTGTGGCCCAGCTCTTCGGCAACCAGCTGGGCAGTTTCCTGATCCAGTACCTGGTTGATGGTCGCAGGGGTACCCAGCTTGAACATGAACTTGATGATTTCAGCAGCCTTGACCGACATCTGCTGAGCGAGATCGCCAACAGTGATGGTCTCGCCGATCTTCACTTCGCGCACGACAGGGCCGGTTGGGCTCTGGAAACCGTGGGCGTTGCGCTTCTTCAGCTTGGCCTTGCCGCGACCACCACGACGGAAGCCATCGCTTTCTTCGTCGGTAGTACGTGGGGCAACGCGTGGCGCAGGCGCCTTTTCCTTGACCGAAGCACGATGCGGAGCGTTTTTGCGCTCGCCATCGCCGCCACCGCGACGATTGTTGTCGTCGGCACGTGGCTTGTCCGGACGACGCTGTTCGTCGCGCTTGCGAGTGTCCGCTGCAGGAGCCGGGGCAGCCGCAACAACCGGAGCGCTTTCGCGCACAGGCTCGGCAACCGCAACAGGCGCTGCAACAGCTTCAACAGGAGCGGTCGACGCAGCAGCAGGCTGGCGACGCGCTTCTTCTTCGGCGCGGCGCTTGGCTTCTTCTTCAGCCTTCTGACGTGCAGCATTTTCTACTGCGCGACGTTCATCCAGTTCACGCTTGCGCTCGGCTTCGATTTCTTCCGGGCTGCGCTGTACGAAGACTTTCTTCTTGCGTACTTCAACGCTGATGCTTTTGCTGCCAGCAACACGCAGGGTGCTGGTGGTTTTACGCTGCAGCGTAATCTTGCGTGGTTCTTCCACTTTCGCCTTGTGACTGCTTTTCAAGTGAGTCAGCAACGATTGCTTCTCACTGTCAGTCACACTTTCTTCGGCGGCGGTGTGCGGCAGACCTGCCTCACGCATCTGCTGCAACAGGCGCTCTACCGGTGTTTTGACCTCATCGGCCAGTTGTTTCACCGTGACTTGCGTCATGCACTTCTCTCCTCAGGCCGCGCCTAATTACTCGAACCAGTGGGCTCGGGCGGCCATGATCAACTTGCCGGCACGATCATCGTCAATGCCGTCGATGTCGAGCAGGTCGTCAATAGACTGCTCGGCCAGGTCTTCGCGGGTAATTACGCCGCGCACCGCCAGTTCCATCGCCAAATCCTTGTCCATACCCTCAAGCGAGAGCAGGTCTTCGGCCGGATGGGCGTCTGCCAGCTTTTCCTCAGTAGCGATGGCTTTGGTCAACAAGCGATCCTTGGCACGAGCGCGAAGCTCGTTGACGATTTCCTCGTCAAAGCCGTCGATGTTGAGCATTTCTTCCAACGGTACGTAGGCAATCTCTTCCAGGCTGGTGAAGCCTTCATCAACCAGCACCTGAGCCAGTTCTTCGTCGACTTCCAGCTCGTCGATGAAGTTGCGCAGGATGTCGCCGGTTTCTGCTTGCTGCTTAGCCTGGATGTCCGATTCGGTCATCACGTTCAGGGTCCAGCCAGTCAACTGGCTGGCCAGACGCACGTTCTGACCACCGCGACCGATGGCCTGAGCCAGATTGTCTGCGCCAACGGCGATGTCCATTGCGTGGGCATCTTCGTCAACGATAATTGCCGCAACCTCGGCCGGGGACATGGCGTTGATCACGAACTGAGCCGGGTTGTCGTCCCACAGAACGATGTCAACACGCTCACCACCCAACTCACCCGACACTGCCTGGACGCGCGAACCGCGCATACCGATGCAAGCGCCTTGCGGGTCGATGCGTTTGTCCTTGGAGCGAACGGCGATCTTGGCGCGCGAACCCGGATCACGGGACGCAGCCATCACTTCGATCAGGCCTTCGGCAATTTCCGGCACTTCGATGCGGAACAACTCGATCAGCATTTCCGGCGCGGTACGCGACAGGATCAGCTGCGGGCCGCGGTTCTCGGTGCGGATTTCCTTGAGCAGCGCACGCAGGCGCACGCCAACCCGGAAAGTTTCGCGAGAAATGATGTCTTCACGGGCCAGCAACGCCTCAGCGTTGTTGCCCAGATCAACGATCACGTTGTCGCGGGTGACTTTTTTCACGGTGCCGGAGATGATTTCACCCAGGCGCTCACGGTAAGCGTCAACAACCTGAGCGCGCTCGGCTTCGCGAACTTTCTGCACGATGACTTGCTTGGCAGTCTGTGCAGCAATGCGGCCGAACTCGATGGACTCGATTTTCTCTTCGACGACGTCACCGACCTTGGCGCCAGGGTGCGTTTCAGCAACCTTGCTCGGCCAGGTTTCGATGGCCGGATCGTCCAGGTCTGCTTCTTCGACGACCGTCCAGCGACGGAATGTCTCGTATGCACCCGTGTGGCGATTGATTTCCACACGCAGATCAACTTCGTCTTCGAAACGCTTTTTGGTTGCAGTGGCCAAGGCCAGCTCCAGCGCTTCAAAAATAACGTTTGCCGGTACACCTTTTTCGTTGGATACCGACTCAACAACCAGCAGTACTTCTTTGCTCATCGTACGCCTCGCCTTTCGCAAGCCATTGGATCCGCGGGATCCGCAGTATCTGGCACGCCTCAGTCAAAACTGGGAATAATGTTGGCCTTGTCGATCATATCGATCGGCAACAGGAACTCATGGTCTTCTACCTGCACCACGACATCCTGCTCTTCTACGCCGCGCAGAAGGCCCTGAAAGTTGCGTCGTCCTTCAAAAGGCGAGCGCAACTTGATCTTCACTTGTTCACCGGCAAATTTTGCAAACTGCTCAAGAGTGAACAGCGGGCGTTCCATGCCAGGCGAGGAAACTTCAAGGGTGTATTCAACGGAGATTGGATCTTCAACATCCAGAACACCGCTGATCTGACGGCTGACGATGGCGCAATCGTCCACCAGCACGCCGCCCTCTTTATCGATATAAACGCGCAACATCGAGTGACGACCCTGGGCCGAAAACTCAATACCCCAGCATTCATAGCCTAGGGCCACGACCACCGGGGCCAGCAAGGCCTGCAACTCTTCTAGCTTGCTCGACACCTGAACCCCCTAGTGCATGTATGTGCATGCTATGCAAAATAAAAAAATGGGCTAAACGCCCATCCTTGAAACGCCGTTGAACAGCGGCGTTGAAAGTGTCCAGCTAACAAAAAGCCCCTTAAAAGGGGCTCCTTAAACTGGTTGCGGGGGCCGGATTTGAACCGACGACCTTCGGGTTATGAGCCCGACGAGCTACCAGACTGCTCCACCCCGCGACAAAGCTGGGGCGGAAGTATACGACCGATCCCCTACAGGGTCAATGTAACCTTCCACCTGCAAGAAAGCCCGCAACAGCGGGCTCTCCTGACTAATTGGTACCGAGAAGGGGACTCGAACCCCTACACCCTATGGGCACAACCACCTCAAGGTTGCGTGTCTACCAATTCCACCACCTCGGCAATACTACGTTTGAAACCCTTCTTACTTCTGCTCTTGAGCTGGAGGCACGTCAGTCGCTGGAGTAGCCGACTTTTGCTCTTGAAGCACCGGGGCATCATCAGAAGCCGGTTGTTGCTTTGGAACTTCCAGTACCGCTGGATTTGGCAGACCTGCTTGAGTCAGCTGGTGAGCCTTCTCTTTAGCAAAGTAACCTAACCCCAAGCTGGTCATGAAAAAACCTGCGGCAAGTATAGCAGTAAACTTACTAAGAAAGGTAGAGGAACCTTGGCTTCCGAACACAGTATTTGATGCACCTGCTCCGAAAGACGCGCCAGCGTCCGCACCTTTACCCTGCTGCAGCAAAACCAGAGCTACTACGCCCAATGCACCCAGCAGATGAAAAACGACTACGACTGTTTCCAGCATTTTTTCAGTTTCCCGCGGCGCGACAAATCGCACCGAACTCATCTGCATTCAGGGAAGCCCCACCAATGAGGCCCCCATCGATATCCGGCATGCCGAACAGTTCGACCGCATTGGCCGCCTTCACGCTGCCGCCGTATAGAAGCCGCACACCTTGCGCGACTTCAGAATTCTCTGCCGCCAACTGGGCGCGAATGGCTGCATGCACATCCTGCGCCTGTTGTGGCGTTGCAGTCAGCCCGGTGCCAATGGCCCAGACCGGCTCGTAAGCGATCACTGCCTTGGCAAAGGCACCGACACCCAGCTCCTCAATGATACTGCCCAGCTGACGCGAGACAACCTCAAGAGTCTTTCCGGCTTCACGCTGCTCAAGGGTTTCCCCTATGCACAACACCGGAATCAAGCCACATGCCTGTGCCGCTGCGAACTTGCGGATCAGCATTCCGTCCTGCTCGCCCATGATCTGGCGGCGTTCGGAGTGCCCGACAAGCACCAGGGAACAACCTGCATCCACCAACTGACTCGGTGCAACTTCACCGGTCAACGCACCTTGCCCGGATTCCACCGCAGAATTCTGCGCGCCGACCGAAATCGACTTTCCTTCCAGGCCATCAATCACTTGATTGATATGCAGGCAAGGCGGGAATACCGCGACATCAACACTGCCCGGCAAGGCCAGGTCACGAAGGCCGTTGATCAGCTCAGCGACGCTGGCGCGGGTACCGTGCATCTTCCAGTTACCAGCTACCATAGGGCGACGCATGCTGTACCTCGTCGGTCAAAGTGGGCGCAGATGTTACCCAACACAATCATGGCTGGCAAGCCGAATTCAGGCAGAAACTTCAGTAACCAGTTTTGCCAGCTCTTCGGCATAGCCACGAACCTGTGCTTCGTCTTCGCCCTCGACCATCACGCGCACCAGCGGCTCGGTCCCGGACTTGCGCAACAGCACACGCCCCCGACCCGCCATGGCCTTGGTCACACGCTCGCTGGCTTCCTTGACCGACGGATGTTCGAGAGGGCTTGCGCCGCCACCGAAACGCACATTGATCAGCACTTGCGGGCACTTGCGCAGCGCCTGCCGGGTCTGCGCCAGGCTTTCCTCACGCGTGCGCAACGCGATCAACACCTGCAGCGCGGCAATGATTGCATCACCCGTGGTGGTGTGGCTGAAGCACACGATGTGCCCGGAGTTTTCACCACCCACGATCCAGTTGCGCTCCAACAGCTCGGCAATGACATAGCGGTCACCGACATTGGCACGCACAAGTGGAATGCCCAGATCGGCCAGGGCCAGTTCCAGCCCCAGGTTACTCATCAGGGTTCCGACCACGCCGCCCTGCAGCTTGCCGCGCTCATGCAGATCACGGGCAATGATGAACAGCAATTCGTCGCCATCCACCACTGCTCCCGTGTGATCGACCATCTGAACGCGGTCACCATCACCATCGAAGGCAATACCCAGGTCGGCCTGCTCAGCCACGACGGCAGCCTGCAGCGGCCCCATATGGGTCGAACCGCAATTGTCGTTGATGTTCAATCCATTCGGTTGCGCAGACAGCACAACGACTTCGGCACCCAACTCGCGGAACACACTCGGTGCGACTTTGTAAGTCGCACCGTGAGCGCAATCGAGCACGATTTTCAAGCCGGTGAAGCTGGTGCCGGTCGGCACGCTGCTCTTGCAGAATTCGATATAGCGCCCTGACGCGTCGTTGATTCGCGACACCTTGCCGATCTTGCTCGATTCCACCACGGTCATTGGCGTATCGAGCAATTCTTCGATCATCAGCTCGACTTCATCCGGAAGCTTGGTGCCTTTGCCGGAGAAGAACTTGATGCCGTTGTCATCATGCGGATTGTGCGACGCACTGATCACGATGCCAGCCTCGGCATGGAAGGTGCGGGTCAGATAGGCAATCGCCGGGGTCGGCATCGGACCAAGGAGCATTACATCGGCACCTGCGGAGGTAAGCCCCGCCTCCAGCGCAGACTCGAACATGTAGCCGGAGATCCGGGTGTCCTTGCCTACCAGGACCTTGCAGGCGCCCATCTTGCGGAACGCCATACCTGCAGCCCAGCCGAGCTTGAGCATGAAATCAGGAGTAATCGGGTATTCCCCGACACGCCCACGAATACCATCGGTGCCAAAATATTTTTTGCTCATAGGTGCTCCATCATTCTTATTCGGCTGATTCCACTGCGGCGATCATCCGCACCACATCCACTGTCTCGGCTACATCATGGACGCGCAATATACGCGCACCTTTCGCCGAAGCCAGTGCCGCGAGTGCCAAACCACCATACAGCCGGTCTCCCACCTGTCGATTCAACGCCTGACCAATCATGCTCTTTCGCGAGACCCCGACCAACAAGGGCCGCCCCAAGGCATGCAAGGCATCCATATGCTTGAACAAACTCAGATTGTGCTGCAAGGTTTTGGCGAAGCCAAAGCCGGGATCAAGAATGATCCGCTCAGCTGCAATACCCGCCAATGAGCATTGGACCATGCGCTCGGCGAGAAACTCACCGACTTCCCTTGTAACGTCCTGATACTGTGGATTGTCCTGCATATCGCCGGGCTCTCCCAGCATATGCATCAGGCAAACAGGGAGCCCAGTGGCCGCTGCAGCATCCAGTGCACCGTCGCGACGCAACGAACGCACATCATTGATCAACCCGGCACCCAGACGCGCAGTTTCACGCATGACGGCTGGCGTGGAGGTGTCGACCGAGATGATGACGTCAAGCTCGCGACCGATGCGCTCGACAATGGGCGCTACGCGCTCCAGCTCCTCCAGCGGCGACACCGCCCTGGCACCAGGGCGGGTGGATTCGCCGCCGACATCGATCAGCGTCGCGCCAGCCGCCACCATGGCTTCGGCATGGCGCATCGCCGCGTCGAGCTGGCTGTATTGGCCACCATCGGAGAAAGAATCAGGAGTGACATTGAGAATACCCATGACGTGCGTCTGGGCCAAATCAAGAACCCGGTTGCCGCAAGGCAACCGGGTCGAGGACTGAACAGAAGTCATTTCAAACCTTATACGTCAGCAGCAGGACCACCGATCGGTGTTTCCGGACGCTCATCCTGCACCACCGGAGGCGTACCGGAAGTACCCGTGCCACCCGACCAGTCGCGCGGCTCGCGAGGTGTACGGCCCGCCATGATGTCGTCGATCTGCTCGGCATCGATCGTTTCGTACTTCATCAAGGCATCGGCCATCGCATCGAGCTTGTCACGGTTGTCCGTGAGAATCTGCTTCGCCGTGCCATAGCACTGATCGATGATGCTGCGCACTTCGGAGTCGATCAGCTTGGCTGTCTCACCAGAGAAGCTTGCATTCTGACCGCCACCACCGCGACCGAGGAACACTTCACCCTCTTCTTCGGCGTACATCAACGGACCGAGTTTTTCCGAAAGGCCCCACTTGGTCACCATGTTCCGCGCAATCTGGCTGGCACGCATGATGTCGTTGGAAGCACCAGTGGTCACGCCATCGAAGCCCAGGGTCATTTCTTCCGCGATACGACCGCCGTACAGCGAGCAGATCTGGCTGATCAATGCACGCTTGGACAGGCTGTAACGATCCTCTTCCGGCAGGAACATGGTTACACCCAGCGCACGACCGCGCGGGATGATCGACACCTTGTACACCGGATCATGCTCAGGCACGACACGACCCACAATGGCGTGGCCCGCTTCGTGATAAGCCGTGTTCTGTTTTTCCTTCTCGGACATGACCATGGATTTGCGCTCGGCGCCCATCATGATCTTGTCTTTCGCCAGTTCGAATTCCTTCATCTCGACGATGCGCTTGCCGGCACGGGCAGCGAACAACGACGCCTCGTTGACCAGGTTGGCCAGGTCAGCACCGGAGAAGCCTGGAGTACCACGAGCGATCACGGCCGGAGCAACGTCGTCGCCCATTGGCACTTTGCGCATGTGAACCTTGAGAATCTGTTCGCGACCACGAATGTCTGGCAAACCAACCACAACCTGACGGTCGAAACGGCCTGGACGCAGCAACGCAGGGTCCAGTACATCGGGACGGTTGGTTGCAGCAATCACGATGATGCCGTCATTCATTTCGAAGCCATCCATCTCGACCAGCAATTGGTTGAGAGTCTGTTCGCGCTCGTCGTGACCACCACCCATGCCAGCACCACGATGGCGACCGACCGCATCGATTTCGTCGATGAAGATGATGCACGGAGCGTGTTTCTTGGCCTGTTCGAACATGTCGCGAACACGGCTGGCACCCACACCGACGAACATTTCGACGAAGTCGGAGCCGGAAATGGTGAAGAACGGTACTTTGGCTTCGCCAGCGATGGCCTTGGCCAGCAAGGTTTTACCGGTACCCGGAGGACCAACCATCAGCACGCCGCGAGGAATGCGGCCGCCCAGGCGCTGGAATTTGCCCGGATCGCGCAGGAACTCGACCAGCTCACCAACTTCTTCCTTGGCTTCGTCGCAACCGGCAACGTCAGCCAGGGTCGTTTTCACCTGATCTTCGGAGAGCAGGCGCGCCTTGCTTTTACCGAAGCTCATCGGCCCGCCCTTGCCACCCGCACCGCCCTGCATCTGCCGCATGAAGAACATGAACACGGCGATAATCACGAGGATCGGGAAGCTGGCAACCAGAAGCTGAGTCCAGATGCTTTGCTGTTCAGGCTGCTTGCCTTCAACCACGACGTGGTTATCCACCAGGTCGCCGATCAGGCCGTTGTCCTGGATCGCAGGACGAATGGTCTTGAAGCTGTCGCCATCGTTGCGTTTGCCGGTAATCACGTAGCCATCAACCGCCACGCGCTCGACCTTGCCATCCTTGACCTGCTGGATGAAGTCGGAATAGTTGAGGGTCTGCGGCTCGTTAGGGCTGGAGAAGTTGTTCATCACCGTCACCAGGACAGCCGCGATGATCAACCACAGGATCAAATTCTTTGCCATATCGTTCAATTAACTACCCTCTGAAGCAAGCTCCGCTACTGGCGCGCGCTTCGCATGATATTCACCGGCCTAACTTACTACATTACCTACGACTTGGCAGGCGCCGTCTGTAACCCTTTGTGAAACACTTCCTACACAATATTCGCTAATTCTGACAAGGCGTAATACAAAAATCCTATCACCCCGATCGAAAACTCACTCAACCCTCACTGCGTCCGCGGAAACCACGGCCCAGCAGGTACTGCTCGCGAGAACGGTCGCGCGACGAGGTCGGCTTGCGCATCTGCACCTTCTCGAACTGCTGGCGAACGCTCTTGTGGAACTCGTCGAAGCCTTCGCCCTGGAAGATCTTGATCAAAAAATCACCACCGGGCTTGAGCACCCGAGTCGAGAGATCCAGTGCCAACTCGCACAGGAACATTGCTCGCGGCATGTCTACGGCTGGTAATCCACTCATATTGGGGGCCATGTCGGAAATCACAAGGTCTACTTCCTTATTTCCGACGGCCTCGAGGATCTGAGCCAGCACGGCATCCTCGGTAAAGTCGCCCTGAATGAAGGTCACGTCCGGGATGCTGTCCATTTCCAGAATGTCAGAAGCGATCAGCGTCCCCTGCCCACCAATCAGACGACTGGTCACCTGGGACCACCCACCGGGGGCCGCACCAAGGTCGATTACGCTCATGCCCGGACGGATCAGCCGGTCCTTTTCCTGGATCTCCAGCAGCTTGTAGCTGGCACGGGAACGGTACCCGTCTTTTTGTGCCATTTTGACGAATGGGTCGTTGAAATGTTCTTTCAGCCAGTTAAGGCTTGTCTTGGAACGGGCCACGGGATACCTCGGAAATAAAACGGGTCGTGATTAACTGGGCGGTCCCGGACTCGCTCGGGTAAACTGGCCGCCGCTTTTTACAAGATCAGACGCAGGGGTCAGATTATGCCGCTCACTCAAGAGCAGAAGAAACAGTACAAATCCATTGGCCACCATCTGAAACCAGTATTGATTGTGGCAGACAATGGTTTGACTGAAGGTGTGTTAGCCGAACTCGAACGCGCTTTGGCGGATCACGAGCTGATCAAGATCAAGCTCAACATCCTCGATCGCGAATCGCGCCTGGCGTCCATTGCAGAGCTCTGCAAGGTCGGCAAAGCGGATCTGGTTCAGGTCATCGGCAAGATGGCACTGATCTACCGCAAGAACTTCAGCGTCAACAAGCAGCTGTCGAACGTCCATCGCTTCAAGTGATGGCAAGGGTCAAGGGTGTGCTTCGCGCACCCCGCCACTCCACCCCGGCACCGGTTGCAGCACCAGCACCACTCCGGTAAAGCCCAGAACAAGATAGCTGAACGCCTGCCAACGCACGGCATCCGGCCAGCCAAAACGCACCGCGAAGTACATCGCGCACGCGCACAGCGCCATCAACAACAGTTGCCCGCGAATATCCCGCCATAGACTGACAAGACCCTCGGCCTTAATCAGCACCAAAGCCTGAAAAATCAAACACGCCGTGGCGAACCCCACTATCAACGCATTGAGCGTGCCTGCGATTTCGTCGATCAGTAGCGGCGCCAGGCCAATTCGCCCCAGCACCGGCAACAGACCGATTTGCAACAGCCACAAGCCGCCGACCCACAACATCTGGGTCAGCTGCCAAAGCATGGCGCCCGCACGAAGCGGGCGCCGGCCTTCAGATGTGGCGAACTTCGACAATCTCGTACTCGATAACGCCGCCAGGCGTCTTGACTGCAACCACATCACCCTCTTCCTTGGCAATCAAGGCGCGGGCAATCGGCGAGCCGACAGAGATCTTGCCGAGCTTGATGTCAGCCTCGTCCTCACCAACGATCTGGTAAGTCACGCTTTCATCGGTTTCGACGTTGGCGATTTCGACGGTTGTGCCGAAAATCACCTTGCCGGAGTGAGGAATGGTCGTCACATCGATGATCACCGCATTCTGCATGCGGCCTTCGATATCACGGATCCGCGCCTCGACCATACCCTGCTGCTCACGGGCAGCGTGGTATTCGGCGTTTTCCTTCAAGTCACCCAACTCGCGGGCCGTACCGATGTCCTGGCTGAGCTTCGGACGGACGACCTTGGTCAGGTGAATGTGCTCTTCTTCCAGGGCGCGAGCGCCCTGAACAGTCATTGGGTACTTCGTTATGCTCATGCCTTCAATCCTGCGTGTAGATCCTGCAAGCGGCGCACGGTCTTCTCGGGACCGAACTTCAGCGCTTCACAGATAGCTTCGCCAGCAGCAATGGTGGTGGTGCAGTAAATCTTGTGCTGCAGGGCATTACGACGAATGGAGTACGAATCAGCGATCGACTGACGACCTTCGGTGGTGTTGATGATCAGCGTGACTTCGTCATTCTTGATCATGTCGACCACGTGCGGACGACCTTCGGTCACCTTGTTCACACGGCGCACTTTCAGGCCTGCAGCCTCTATCAGCTTGGCAGTACCGGCAGTGGCAACCACTTCGAAGCCCAAGTTGATCAGATCACGGGCCACGCCCGCAACCAGCGGCTTGTCGTCGTCACGGACGCTGATGAACGCAGTACCGCCGGTCGGCAACACTTCGCTGGCACCCATCTGGGCCTTGGCGAACGCCTCGCCGAAGGTGTCACCCACGCCCATCACTTCACCGGTGGACTTCATCTCAGGGCCGAGGATCGGGTCAACGCCAGGGAACTTGGCGAACGGGAACACCGCCTCTTTCACACTGTAGAAGTTCGGGATGATTTCCTTGGTGAAACCCAGCTCTTTCAGGGTTTTACCGGCCATCACGCGTGCTGCGATCATCGCCAGGGAAACGCCGATGCACTTGGATACGAACGGTACGGTACGGGAAGCACGCGGGTTGACTTCGATGACGTAGATGTCTTCGCCTTGCAGCGCCAACTGAACGTTCATCAGGCCGACCACGCCGAGTTCCAGGGCCATTTTCTTGACCTGTTCGCGCATCTCGTCCTGGATGTGGGCCGGCAGCGAGTACGGCGGCAGCGAGCACGCGGAGTCACCGGAGTGAACACCGGCCTGCTCGATGTGCTGCATGATCGCACCGATCACCACGTCCTTGCCGTCGCAGACCGCATCCACGTCCATTTCGATGGCGCAGTTGAGGAAGTGGTCCAGCAGCACCGGGCTGTCGTTGGACACCTGAACAGCTTCACGCAGGTAGCGCTTGAGTTCTTCTTCTTCGTAAACGATTTCCATCGCACGACCGCCCAGTACGTAGGACGGACGCACCACCAGCGGGTAACCGATCTTGCTGGCGGCACGAATGGCTTCGTCTTCGCTGCGCACGGTGGCGTTTGGCGGCTGACGCAGGTTCAGGCGCTGGACCATCTGCTGGAAGCGTTCACGGTCTTCGGCACGGTCGATTGCATCAGGGCTGGTGCCGATGATCGGCACGCCAGCGGCTTCCAGGGCACGAGCCAGTTTCAGCGGGGTCTGGCCGCCGTACTGGACGATCACGCCTTTCGGCTTCTCGACGCGGACGATTTCCAGCACATCTTCCAGGGTCACTGGTTCGAAGTACAGGCGATCGGAGGTGTCGTAGTCGGTGGATACGGTTTCCGGGTTGCAGTTGACCATGATGGTCTCGTACCCGTCATCGCGCAGGGCCAGTGCCGCGTGTACGCAGCAATAGTCGAACTCGATGCCCTGGCCGATACGGTTCGGACCGCCGCCCAGGATCATGATCTTGTCGCGACCCGATGGTGCGGCTTCGCATTCTTCTTCGTACGTCGAGTACAGGTAAGCGGTGTCGGTGGCGAACTCGGCGGCGCAAGTGTCGACGCGCTTGTAGACCGGGAACACTTCAAGCTTGTGACGATGAGCACGCAGGCTCTTCTCGGTCACGCCCAGCAGCTTGGCCAGGCGCATATCGGAGAAGCCTTTGCGCTTGAGGCGGAACATCAGATCGCGGTCGATGCTGGTCAGCCCCAGGGTCTTGACCTTCTCTTCGTCCTTGATCAGATCTTCCATCTGAACCAGGAACCAAGGATCGATCATGGTCATGCCGAAGATGTCTTCAACGCTCATGCCGGCGCGCATTGCGTCCGCCACGTACCAGATACGCTCGGCGCCCGGTACGGTCAGCTCGCGCTTGAGTACGCTCATGCTTTCCGGATTGCCCAGATCAACCTTCTCGTCCAGGCCGCAAACACCGACTTCCAGGCCGCGCAGGGCTTTCTGCAGGGATTCCTGGAAGGTACGGCCGATGGCCATGACTTCACCGACCGACTTCATCTGAGTGGTCAGGCGCGCGTCAGCCTTGGCGAACTTCTCGAAGGCAAAGCGTGGCAACTTGGTGACAACGTAGTCGATGGACGGCTCGAAGGACGCCGGGGTCTTGCCGCCGGTGATGTCGTTCGACAGTTCGTCGAGGGTGTAACCAACAGCCAATTTGGCCGCGACCTTCGCGATCGGGAAGCCAGTGGCCTTCGAGGCCAGTGCCGAAGAACGGGAAACGCGCGGGTTCATCTCGATCACGACCATGCGGCCGGTGTTCGGGCAGATGCCGAACTGAACGTTGGAACCACCGGTTTCCACGCCGATCTCGCGCAGTACCGCCAGGGAGGCGTTACGCAGGATCTGGTATTCCTTGTCGGTCAGGGTCTGTGCAGGAGCCACGGTGATCGAGTCGCCGGTGTGCACGCCCATCGGGTCGAAGTTTTCGATGGAGCAGACGATGATGCAGTTGTCCTTCTTATCGCGGACAACCTCCATCTCGTACTCTTTCCAGCCGATCAGCGATTCGTCGATCAGCAGCTCCTTGGTCGGCGACAGGTCCAGACCACGGGCGCAGATTTCTTCGAACTCTTCACGGTTGTAAGCGATACCGCCACCGGTGCCGCCCATGGTGAAGGACGGACGAATGATGCACGGGAAGCCGAGCTTCTCGAGGACCGCATTGGCCTCTTCCATGCTGTGGGCGATACCGGAACGCGGGCACGCCAGGCCGATGGATTTCATCGCCTTGTCGAAACGCGAGCGGTCTTCAGCCTTGTCAATGGTGTCGGCGTTGGCGCCAATCATCTCTACGCCGAACTTCTCCAGAACGCCTTCGCGCTCCAGGTCCAGGGCGCAGTTCAGAGCGGTCTGACCACCCATGGTTGGCAGCAATGCGTCCGGACGCTCTTTCTCGATGATCTTGGCAACGGTCTGCCACTTGATCGGCTCGATGTAGGTGGCGTCGGCCATGGCCGGGTCGGTCATGATGGTGGCCGGGTTGGAGTTCACCAGGATGACGCGGTAACCCTCTTCGCGCAGGGCCTTGCAGGCCTGGGCGCCGGAGTAGTCGAATTCGCAGGCCTGGCCGATCACGATCGGGCCAGCGCCGAGAATCAGGATGCTTTTAATGTCTGTACGTTTTGGCATGGGTTTGTCACTCAAATCCGCAGGTCAGTCGGCAAGCCGTCTTGTTCAATCTCTGACTTGAGGGGGCCACCGGTATCGGGGCCGCCCTCAAGCTGTGCTACATCAAGGACGAGCGATCAGCGTCGCTTGGCCATCTCGTTGATGAAGCGATCGAACAATGGCGCTACGTCGTTCGGGCCAGGGCTGGCTTCAGGGTGACCCTGGAAGCTGAAGGCGCTCTTGTCGGTACGCTCGATACCCTGCAGGGTGCCGTCGAACAGCGACTTATGGATCGCGCGAACGTTGGCTGGCAGGGTCGCTTCGTCTACGGCAAAACCGTGGTTCTGGCTGGTGATCATCACCACGCCGCTGTCCAGATCCTGGACGGGGTGGTTGGCACCGTGGTGGCCGTGCCCCATTTTCAGGGTCTTGGCGCCGGAGGCCAGGGCCAGCAGCTGGTGACCGAGGCAGATACCGAAGACCGGAATTTCGGTTTCCAGCACGTCCTTGATCGCCTGGATCGCGTAGTCGCAAGGCTCCGGATCACCAGGGCCGTTGGACAGGAACACGCCGTCCGGCTTCAGCGCCAGCGCTTCGGCAGCAGGCGTTTGCGCAGGCACGACGGTCACGCGGCAACCGCGCTCGACCAGCATGCGCAGGATGTTCACCTTGACGCCGTAGTCGTAGGCCACAACGTGGTACGGCAGCTCGGAGGCTTCCAGGGTCGCGTGGCTGTCGGTTTTCAGATCCCAGACAGTCGAGCGCCACTCGTAGCTTTCCTTGGTACTGACGACTTTCGCCAGGTCCATGCCCTTGAGACCAGGGAAACCCCGGGCGGCGGCGATGGCGGCTTCTTCGGAAATGTTGTCACCGGCCATGATGCAGCCGTTCTGCGCGCCTTTTTCACGCAGGATGCGCGTCAGGCGGCGGGTGTCGATACCGGCGATGGCCACAACGTTGTTGGCCTTCAGGTAGTCGGACAGGGACATCGTGTTACGCCAGTTGCTCGCCACCAGTGGCAGGTCACGGATGACCAGGCCGGCAGACCAGACGCGGTTGGACTCGGCGTCTTCCGGCGTGGTGCCGGTATTGCCGATGTGCGGATAAGTCAGGGTAACGATTTGTTGGGCGTAGGAAGGATCGGTAAGGATTTCCTGATAGCCGGTCATTGCGGTGTTGAACACCACCTCACCAACGGTTTGACCGTCGGCTCCAATGGCTTCGCCGCGAAAAATGCTGCCATCAGCAAGGGCGAGTATGGCTGGCTTAGTCAAGAAGACCTCCCGTAAATAAAGCCTGAAAGGGCGATCGCAGGTTGTAAAAAAGCGGAGTGACGTATGGACACGTCACCCCGCTTCTTCACTGAATTATTCTGCGCGCTTTTAGTGGACACACTAAAGCTGTAGCTTACAGAAAAAGGCATTTTTGGTCTACCGCCAATGAGCCTTAAAGGCTGGAGAATGCGACAGGACGTCGCTTGGCGGGGTAAAAACGGGCTCAAACGCTGTGCGCGAGCCCGATTTCGGGTGCATCTTAACGCAGGTCGAGCACGTCTTGCATGTCGTAAAGACCAGGTTCACGCCCGTCCAGCCACAAAGCAGCACGTACCGCGCCCTTGGCGAAGGTCATGCGGCTGGAGGCCTTATGGGTGATTTCCAGACGCTCACCTTCGCAGGCAAACAGCACCGTGTGATCGCCAACCACATCACCACCGCGCACGGTGGCAAAACCGATGGTTTCACGCTCACGCGCACCGGTATGGCCTTCACGACCATAAACCGCGACCTTCTGCAGATCACGATCCAGCGCACCAGCGATCACTTCACCCATGCGCAGGGCCGTACCGGACGGCGCATCGATCTTGTGACGGTGATGCGCTTCGATGATTTCGATATCCGCCTCATCACCCAGCACGCGTGCAGCCATATCCAGCAGCTTCAGCGACAGGTTCACACCAACGCTGAAGTTGGCAGCGAACACAATGGGAATATCCTTGCCCGCTTCAGCCAGCAACTGCTTCTGCGCAGCATCCAGCCCGGTGGTGCCGATCACCATGGCCTTGCCCGCCTTGCGGCAGAAGGCCAGGTTTTTCAGCATGACTTCCGGCAGCGTAAAGTCGATCAACACATCGAACTCTTCCGCCACGGACTCCAGGCTTCCGGTCAGCGGCACACCAATGCGCCCCAGCGAAGCCAGCTCACCCGCATCCACGCCAATCAGCGTGCTGCCAGGGCGCACAACGGCTGCCGTCAGACCGGTCAGAGGCGCGCGCTGCTGCACCGCCTCGACCAGGATTTTACCCATGCGCCCGGCAGCGCCCATCACAGCTATACGTCGCATGCCGACTCCTTACAAATCGCCGAAGAAGCGCTTGACGCCTTCGAACCAGCCAGTGGTTTTCGGCGAGTGACTGTTGTCATCTGCCAGTGAACTGCGGAACTCCTCGAGCATTTCGCGCTGGCGACGGCTCAGGTTGACCGGAGTCTCGACCGCCACACGGCACATCAGGTCACCGGCACCGCCACCGCGCACGGGTGCGACACCCTTGCCACGAACACGGAACTGTTTGCCGGTCTGGGTCCCTTCAGGGATCTTCAGTTTGACGCGACCATCAAGGGTCGGAATCTCCAGCTCGCCACCCAGCGCAGCGTCGACGAAGCTGATTGGCACTTCGCAGAACAGATGCTTGCCGTCACGCTGGAAGATCGCGTGCTCACGCACATTGATCACCACGTACAGGTCGCCAGTCGGGCCACCCTGGGCACCCGCCTCGCCTTCGCCGGACAGACGAATGCGGTCACCGGTATCGACACCGGCCGGCACTTTCACCGACAGGGTCTTGTACTCTTCGACACGACCTTCGCCGTGGCAGGAATCGCACGGATCGGAAATGATCTTGCCCTGGCCATGGCAGCGCGGGCAGGTCTGCTGCACCGAGAAGAAGCCCTGCTGCATGCGCACCTGGCCGATACCGCCGCAAGTCGGGCAGGTCACCGGCGCAGAGCCTCTCTTGGCACCGGAGCCGTCGCAAGGCTTGCAGTTGACCAGCGTCGGAACGCGGATGTTCACGGTCGTACCGCGCACCGCCTCCTCGAGGTCCAGTTCCAGGGTGTAGCGCAAGTCACTGCCGCGCTGAGCGCCACCACGGGAGCCGCCGCGACCACCACCGAAGAAATCACTGAAGACATCGCCAAAGATGTCGGAGAAGTTCTGACCACCGAACCCGGCACCGCCGCCGCCCATGCTTGGGTCGACACCGGCATGGCCGTACTGGTCGTATGCCGCGCGCTTGCTGGAGTCCGACAGCACTTCGTAGGCCTCGTTGGCCTCCTTGAATTTCTCTTCCGACGCCTTGTCATCGGGATTACGGTCCGGGTGATGCTTCATCGCCAGGCGACGGTAGGCCTTTTTCAGGTCCGCTTCGCTTGAGCCACGCTCAACACCCAACACTTCGTAATAGTCACGCTTTGCCATAAGTCTTTGCACTCTTGAGGACGTCCGACAAAACCCTCCTGAGTCTGCCGAACTCGTTGAGCCCCAATACAGGCCCGGACCCAACTCACGTCAATTCAACGATCCTGGTCTTTGATTCAATGCGGTACTTGCGGCTCGAAAAGCAGGAGCATTCCCGGCCATACCACCAGCATCCGAACTTCGTCGCATGCTGTAAAAATTCGCGTATTCCAGACACGCCAACGCGGGAGCAAGCTCCCGCGCGGCGACATCCTACCAGTCACCGCCCAAAGGCAGTCAACCGGCCGACCAACAACTTACTTGTGGTCTTTGACTTCTTCGAACTCGGCATCGACAACGTCGTCAGCCTTTTGCGCCTTGTCGTCGTGCGGTGCCGCGCCTTCAGCAGGCTGAGCCTGTTCGGCGTACATCTTCTGCGCCACTGGAGCGGAGACTTTCGACAGCTCTTCAACCTTGGCTTCGATAGCAGCCTTGTCGTCGCCTTTAACGGCGGCTTCCAGGGCAACCACTGCCGCTTCGATTGCAGTCTTCTCTTCAGCAGTCACTTTATCGCCGGCATCGGCAACCATTTTGCGCGTCGAGTGAACCAGTGCATCGCCCTGGTTGCGGGCAGTAGCCAGCTCTTCGAACTTGCGGTCTTCCTCGGCATTCGCCTCGGCATCACGCACCATGCGCTCGATCTCTTCATCGGACAGACCGGAGTTGGCCTTGATCACGATCGACTGAGTCTTGCCGGTAGCCTTGTCCTTCGCACCTACGTGCAGGATGCCGTTGGCGTCGATGTCGAAGGTCACTTCGATCTGCGGCACACCACGTGGAGCTGGTGGAATGTCGGCCAGGTCGAACTTGCCCAGGGACTTGTTCTGCGCGGCTTGCTTACGCTCGCCCTGCAGCACGTGAATGGTCACGGCGCCCTGGTTGTCGTCGGCAGTCGAGAACACTTGCGATTTCTTGGTAGGAATCGTGGTGTTTTTCTCGATCAGCGCAGTCATCACGCCACCCATGGTTTCGATACCCAGGGTCAGCGGGCTGACGTCGAGCAGCAGAACGTCTTTCACGTCACCGGCCAGTACCGCGCCCTGGATGGCAGCACCCATGGCAACCGCTTCGTCCGGATTCACGTCTTTACGAGCTTCTTTACCAAAGAACTCGGTTACCAGCTTCTGAACCAGTGGCATACGGGTCTGACCGCCCACCAGGATCACGTCGTTGATCGCGCCAACGTCGATACCGGCATCTTTCATCGCGATGCGGCAAGGTTCGATGGTGCGCTGAACCAGGTCTTCCACCAACGCTTCGAGCTTGGCGCGGGAGATCTTCACGTTCAGGTGCTTTGGACCGGTGGCGTCTGCAGTGATGTACGGCAGGTTCACGTCGGTCGACTGGCTCGAGGACAGTTCGATCTTGGCTTTTTCAGCAGCTTCTTTCAGGCGCTGCATGGCCAGCGGGTCGCCCTTGAGGTTCATGCCGCTTTCTTTCTTGAATTCGTCGACGAGGTAGTCGATCAGACGAATGTCAAAGTCTTCACCACCCAGGAACGTGTCACCGTTGGTGGCCAGTACTTCGAACTGGTGCTCGCCATCGACTTCAGCGATCTCGATCACGGAAACGTCGAAAGTACCGCCGCCCAGGTCGTAAACGATCACGGTGTGATCGCCCTTCGCCTTGTCCATACCGTAGGCCAGTGCGGCTGCGGTTGGTTCGTTGATGATACGTTTTACGTCCAGACCGGCGATGCGGCCAGCGTCTTTGGTCGCCTGACGCTGGCTGTCGTTGAAGTAGGCCGGAACGGTGATCACCGCTTCAGTCACGGTCTCGCCGAGGTAGTCTTCGGCGGTCTTCTTCATCTTCTTCAGGATTTCAGCCGAGATTTGTGGCGGTGCCATTTTCTGGCCGTTCACTTCAACCCAGGCGTCGCTGTTGTCAGCCTTGACGATCTTGTAAGGGACCATCTGGATGTCTTTCTGTACGACTTCTTCGTCGAAACGACGACCGATCAGACGCTTCACCGCATACAGGGTGTTGTGCGGATTGGTCACGGCCTGACGCTTGGCCGACTGGCCAACCAGAATTTCGCCATCGTTGGCGTAAGCGATGATCGACGGCGTGGTACGCGCGCCTTCAGCGTTTTCAATAACTTTTGCCTTGCCGTTTTCCAGCACGGAGACGCAGGAGTTGGTAGTCCCCAGGTCGATACCGATGATTTTGCCCATGTTCACTCTCCCGAAACTTTGGATTTGGTTGCCGCAGCAGTGGTGGCTAACTGCGGTAGCACTTAAACGCTTGACTTATAAATGGGGGGCCTTGCGGCGGATTTCAAGCCTGCTCGTCAATCGAGGGCGAAACCGGCGCAGGCGCCTTGCTGACCACGACCATGGCTGGGCGCAGCAGGCGTCCATTGAGCTGATAGCCCTTCTGGAACACCTTCAGAACACTGTTCGGTTCGACATCGGCGCTTTCCTGCATGGCCATTGCCTGATGCTGAACAGCATTGAACGGCTCGCCATGCGGATCGATCGCTTCAAGCTGATAACGCTTGAGGGTGTCGTGGAACATTTTCAGGGTCAGCTCGATGCCTTCGCGCATCGGACGGATGCTTTCGTCGTCCGGGCTGGACAGTTCCAGGCCGCGCTCCAGGCTGTCGACGATCGGCAGCAGGTCGCCGGCGAACTTTTCCAGCGCGAACTTGTGAGCCTTCTCCACATCCTGCTCGGCGCGACGGCGGACGTTCTGCAGATCGGCGGCTACACGCAAAGCCTGATCCTGAGCGCCTGCCAGTTGCTCTTCGAGCACTTGTACACGAGCCGCCAGGTCTTCACCCGAAGCCTCGGGCGCCTGGTTGGCGTCTGGGTTTTGCGTATCCACTGTCTGTTCGTCAGCCATAGATTTCTCCTTTCAATATCGTCCGCGAGCTCAACTCGCGCTTCTGCCCAGCTATATGGGGCCGCAAAATCCGGCTTCAAGGGGGGCTCGATCATTAACCCTACAAAAAACAACTGCATTGTCATTCCAGCGGGCGATAAGGGTTTCGTCGGACCGAGCCAATCGAGCTAACGAGGGGCATTGTCAGCCAGAAACAAAACACTGTATAAATAACCAGACCTAACACCTGGGAGCGGCCCATATGCTGGTGCACCTGTCCGTACACAACTACGCCATCGTTGAACATCTCGATCTCGAACTCGATCGCGGGATGAGCGTGATCACCGGGGAAACCGGCGCGGGCAAGTCGATCATGCTCGACGCGCTAGGCCTTACCCTGGGTGATCGCGCCGACAGCGGCGTGGTCCGCCCCGGCGCCGACAAGGCCGACATCCTGGCCACCTTTGACCTGGTCGACATTCCGGAAGCCAGCGCCTGGCTGGCCGAGCGCGACCTGGAAAACGACGGCCCGTGCATCCTGCGCCGGGTGATCACATCCGAAGGACGCTCGCGTGGCTACATCAACGGCACGCCCTGCCCACTGGGCGACCTCAAGGCGCTGGGCGAATTGTTGATCGACATTCACAGCCAGCACGAACATCAATCCCTGCTCAAGACCGATACCCACCGTCGCCTGCTCGATGAATATGCCGGCGCGACGGATCTTGCCCGCCAGGTTCAGCTCGCCGCCCAACGCTGGCGCCAGACCCGCCAGGAACTGGAGCGACTCTCCAACTCCGGCGACGAACAACGCGCCCGCCATCAGTTGCTCAGCTATCAACTCGAAGAGCTGGAAAACCTCGGCCTTGGCGACAACGAGCTGGAGCAGCTTGAGCAAGAGCATAAGAACCTGACCAATGCTGAAACCCTGCTAGGAATCTGTCGGCAAGTCGTCGAGCAATGCAGTGAAAGTGATTCGGGGAATGTCCTCAACGCCCTCACCGCCAGCCTCAACCGCCTGTCGAGCGTGAACAGCTCGATCGGTGCGCTGGGTGAAGCCAGCAGCTTGTTGACCAGCGCACAGATCCAGGTTGAAGAGGCCGTAGGTGAACTGAACCGCTTCCTCGACAATTTCGACGCCGACCCGTCGCGCCTTCAATACCTTGAAGAACGCCTCGACGCGATCTACACCCTGGCACGCAAGCACCGCATCCAGCCAACCGAAGTTGCCGAGATGCAACAGAAACTGCTGGATGAGATCGAAACCCTGAACGCCAACGACGAATCCATCGAGCGACTGAGCGATGAGTTGTCGTCCTATGCTCGGCACTATCAGGAAAGGGCCCGGGAACTGAGCGACCTGAGGCACCAGGCGTCGAACAGCCTGGCCAGCGCGGTCGAGCAGGAAATCCAGCGACTGGGCATGCCTGGCGGGCGCTTTACCATTGAACTGCGCCCCAACAGCAGCGATGAGCTACTGCCCAATGGCCTGGAACAGGTAGAACTGCTGGTCAGCGCCAACCCTGGCCAGCCGCTGAAGGCCCTGGCGAAAGTGGCATCCGGCGGCGAACTGTCGCGGATCAGCCTGGCGATCCAGGTCATCACCGCACAGACTTCCCGCGTTCCGACCCTGGTGTTCGACGAAGTCGACGTCGGCATTGGCGGCCCGACCGCAGAAATTGTCGGCCAGCTGCTGCGCCGACTCGGCGAGCGCGGGCAGGTACTGACCGTAACCCACTTGCCGCAAGTGGCAGCGCAAGGTCATCAGCATCTATTTGTGCACAAGGTGCGCGGTGAGGATGCCACCCGTACAGCCGTTTCCAGATTGAGTAAAAACGACCGCGTCGAAGAAGTCGCTCGGATGCTGGGCGGTATTGACCTCACCAAGGAGTCCCTGGCCCATGCCAGAAAAATGGTGGTTGCCGCAAAAGCTTAAATAGATAGAGACAGAAAGCACGAAGGCGACCCTGGGGTCGCCTTCGTTCGTTTCGCGAACCGATGTTCGCGCGACATGCTTACTTTTTCTTGCGCACGTACAGCACCAGATTGTGATCAACCATCTCGAAGCCATACTTGTCGACGATTGCTTTCTGAAGCCGCTCGATTTCTTCGTCGAAGAATTCGATCACTTCGCTGGTTTCGACGTTGACCATATGGTCGTGATGCTTTCCGTCGTCCAGTTCGAAGACCGCATGGCCTCCGTCGAAGTTGTGCCGCACCACAAGGCCAGCTGCCTCGAACTGGGTCAGCACACGGTAAACCGTGGCCAGACCGACGTCCTCACCAGCCTCCATAAGGGCCTTGTAGACATCCTCGGCACTCATGTGGCGCTGCTCGGCGGAATCGAGCATTTGCAGAATTTTGACCCGTGGAAGGGTCACTTTGAGGCCGGCTTTGCGTAGTTCGCTATTTTCAACCATGGTCAGCTTTCTCGCGATGCTGCTTCGCAGCTTCTCTTAATGCGGGTATGATCGGCGTTTACGTTGTCCCAGCCAAGATAGTGGAAGTCGCCCACCGATGCAAAACACCAAGCTCTTGCTAACCAGTTTCACCTTTGTGGGACTGCTCGCACTCGCCGGTTGTTCATTCCCCGGGGTTTACAAAATCGACATCCAGCAGGGCAATGTCGTCACGCAGGACATGATAGACCAGTTACGCCCGGGAATGACCCGTAAGCAAGTACGGTTTATCATGGGCAACCCTCTGTTGACTGACACGTTCCATGCCGATCGCTGGGATTATCTGTACAGCCTGCAACCAGGTGGCGGTGAACGCCAGCAAGAACGCATCAGCGTTATCTTCAACCCAAATGATCAGCTTGTCAGCCTCTCTGGCGATTTCATGCCAGGCGTGAGCCGCGACGAAGCCATTCTCGGCAAGGACAGCGGCACGACAGTGACTGCCCCTGCAGAAAACGTCGAAAAGCCAAAACCGGAAAAACCGGTCAAGCCAGGCTCGTTGCTGGACCAGATCCAGAAGGACGTCGACGGTGTAGAAACCGTTCCTGTCCCGACGCCGCGACCACTGGAAACCTCGCCGCAATAATTTGCGACGCAATAAAAAGCCCGGCATGCCCGGGCTTTTTATTGTCTGGCGTTCGGTGGCTTACTGATTCCGGGCCTTCGCCTCGGCAGCCTTGGCCGCACGCAGCCGGCGAACCTCTTTCGGATCAGCCAGCAACGGCCGATAAATCTCGATGCGATCCCCCGACTGAACCAAACGGCTGTCGGGATCGGCAACGACCTTACCGAAGATCCCCACAGGACATTCAGCCAAATCCAGCTCAGGAAATGCCTGACCTATACCGGATTTCAGCAAAGCGGCGCGAACAGTCGTTCCTGCTGGCACTTTCACCGGCACAAGCATCTGGCGATCAACGGCGGCATACACCACCTCAACCCCGATATCCGCCTCAACCATGCATTTGCTTGGCCCGCTGGCAGAATGCATCCACCAGCGTATTGGCCGCCTGATTGAACAAGGGTCCCAGGGTCGCCCGAACAATCGGCCCTGCGTAATCGAATGAAAGGTCCAGGCTGATCTTGCAAGCCTTATCGGTCAACGCCTTGAACACCCAGATGCCGTGCAACTGAGTGAACGGGCCTTCCTCAAGGTTCATTTCGATCGACTGGCCAGGAACCAGGGTATTGCGCGTCACGAAATGCTGGCTGAGGCCACCCTTCGCCACGCCAACGCTCGCCCGCATATGCTCAGGCGAGCTCTCCAGGACTTCAGCCGATGAGCACCACGGCAGAAACTCCGGATAACGAGCAACGTCGTTGACCAGGTCATACAGCGCTTGTGCCGGGTACGGCAGCAAGGCCGAACGTGAAATGTGTGTCGTCATGTCAGCGTTACTTCCACAGCTGGGCGGCAAACACTACGAGGATGCCGATGGGCGCCACATAGCGCATCAAGAACAAGGACAGACCAAACAGCGCAGGATTGCGCATCGACAACTCGTCGCGCACCGCTTCACGCCCCATGATCCAGCCCGCAAACACCACGAAACACAAACCGCCAAGCGGCAACATGAGTCGCGAGGTAAAGAAATCAATCACGCCAAAGAAGTCGAGACCACCGGTTGCACCCCACTGGTAGAGGTGGAACATACCGCCTTCGCTCACGAAGAACTTGGCCTCCTTCCAGATATTGAAGGAAAACACCGTACCCAGGCCGACAAACCAGCAGCTGAAAGCCAACCAGAAGGTGACCCATGCACGACTCACTTTAGTGCGCTCGACCAGGTAGGCCACCATCGGTTCAAGCAGGGAAATCGCCGAACTCCAGGCAGCGACCGCCACCAGCACGAAGAACACCACCCCCATCAATTGCCCGAACGCCACGTTACCGAAGGCAAACGGCAGGCTGACGAACATCAGCCCCGGCCCTTCGCTCGGATTCAGGCCCGCTGCAAAAACAATCGGAAACAATGCCAGGCCGGCCACCAGGGACACGAAGGTGTCGAGCAGCGCCACGCCAACGACAGTCCCCGATATCGACGAGTCCTTTGGCATGTAGGCGCCATAGATCATGATCGAGCCTACACCGACGCTCAGGGAAAAAAACGCATGCCCCATCGCGGGCAACAAACCGTCCAGGACCTTTTCCGGATGGAAGTCGAACATGAAATGCACACCGTCCATGAAATGGCCGGTGGTCATGCTGTAACCCAGCAGCACGAGGACCATCACGAACAACAAGGGCATCATGATACGCAAACTGCGTTCAAGCCCGGCAACCACGCCCTTGGCGATCACCACCGCGGACAACAGCATGAAAATCGTGTGCCAAAGTGTCAGGCGCCAGGGATCGGCGATCACATTGCCAAAGTAAGCCCCCACCTGATCCGGCGTCACGCCCTGGAAGTCGCCACGCCCCATGTCGATGATGTAATCCAGCGACCAGCCGCCAACCACACTGTAGAAAGACAGGATCAGCAACGCCGTGATCATTCCGGCAAATGCGCCCCAGGACCATTTGCCCGAGTGCCCCGCCTCAATCGCCAGCGCCTTCAAGGCATTGGCCGGGCTGTGCCGGGCACGCCGGCCGATCAGGGTTTCCGCCAGCATGACCGGCACGCCAATCAGCGCAATGCAAACCAGGAACATCAGCACGAAGGCGCCGCCGCCATAGACGCCGACCATGTACGGGAATTTCCAGATACTACCCAGCCCCACAGCCGAACCGGTCGCGGCGAGTATGAAGACCCAGCGGCTAGCCCAACTGCCGTGGACTGAAACCTTGTCTGTCGACATCGCTATCACGCCCAGCGTTCAAAAAAGAGGCCGCATTGTCCGGGATTCAATCAACCTGCTCAAGCACGTAGCAACACCGTAGCCGACTCGCGTGCAACTCCCTATAATGCCGCCCCTATGGCTAAACAGAAGAAACACCCAACAGGGACCATCGCGCAAAATAAAAAGGCGCGACACGATTACTTCATCGAGCATCGGTTCGAGGCTGGCCTGGTCCTGGCCGGCTGGGAAGTAAAAAGTCTGCGGGCAAGCAAGTTGCAGCTGGTCGACAGCTACGTACTGCTCAAGGATGGCGAAGCCTGGCTGCTCGGCAGTCACATCACGCCCCTGACGACCGCCAGCACCCACGTCATCGCTGATCCGGTTCGCACCCGTAAATTGCTGCTCAATCGGCGCGAGCTGGAAAAACTCTCCGCTGCCGTGCAGCAAAAGGGTTACGCCTGCGTGTGCCTGTCCTGGTACTGGAGCAAGCACATGGTCAAGTGCGAGATCGCTCTGGGCAAGGGTAAAAAGGAATACGACAAGCGTGATACCGAGCGCGAACGCGACGCCGGTCGCGAGTTGCAGCGCGCGGTGCGCAACAAGGGCAAGGAAGAGTAATTTCCTTCGCGGGCAAGCCCGCTCCCACAGGGTTTCGGTGTACCTGTAGGAGCGGGCCTGCCCGCGAAAGCAATCTCGCAAACGATACAGAACCGACTGGCTACATCCCCTTGCGCCGCTCCGCCCGGGCCATGCGCTGCACCTCCTGACGCACTTCTTCCAGCACTTCCTGCACATACAATATGTGTCGACTGGAAACTTCCCGCGCCTGCTCCGCCCGCCCTTCGATAATCGCCTGATACAACTCCCGATGCTGCGTGATCAGCATGTCGCGGGTTTCAGTGCGCTGCTTGTACATGCCACCGATGTTGGTCACCACGTTGCGCTTGAGCAGGTCGAACAGCCCGCGAATGGTGTGCAGCAACACGGCATTGTGGCTGGCCTCGGCGATCGCCAAATGAAACTTTGCGTCCGCAGCCCCCTCTTCGGCGCGGCTCACCTCTTCGTGACGCGAATAGCAGTCCTGTAATTCGTTGAATGCCGCGGTCAGTCGCTCGCGATCCACATCAGTGGCACGCAGCGCCGCGTAGTAGGCGCAGGACGCTTCCAGCGTATGACGAAACTCCAGCAGATCGCGTTGCGCCTCGGGGTTGCTTTCCAGCAGATGCAGCAAAGGATCACTGAAAGTGCTCCCCAGTGATTCCACCACATAGTTGCCACCGCCCTGGCGACTGACCAGCAATCCCTTGGCGGTCAGCTTCTGAATGGCTTCGCGCAACGAAGGGCGTGACACGCCAAATTGTTCGGCCAACGCACGCTCGGCCGGCAAACGCTCACCCGCCTTCAACGTGCCCTCGAGGATCATGCCCTCAAGCTGCTCGACAATATCGTCAGACAAACGGCGCTGACGAATTTGATCAAACCCCATAACTCGATTTCTCCACGATCCGACGGTTCGCCGGGGGCTCTATTCTGGCCTATCGGCGCCGCGCCAGCACCTGCCACGGCGCATTTGGTCATACCAGTCAGACGGCCTGCGCACTTTGCATTCGACAAAAGTTTTAGGGCGGCAAATTGACACACCGCCTACAAGGCTTTTACCCTAGCCAACAGCGATTGTAAATTGGTCTTACCAATTATCCAAGAACGCTGATCAGTGCCTGACCAACAACAATTAGGGGCCACCCCATATGCAAACCTGGCAACAGCTCTATACCCCGCTCGGCAGCCTCGGCCTGTCCGCACTCGCAGCCGTTATCCCCATCGTATTTTTCTTCCTGGCCTTGGCCGTGTTCCGTCTCAAAGGGCATGTCGCCGGCAGCATCACCCTGGCATTGTCGATTCTGGTAGCGATCTTCGCCTTCCAGATGCCGGTCGATATGGCGTTCGCCGCCGCCGGGTATGGCTTCGCCTATGGCCTGTGGCCGATTGCCTGGATCATTGTGGCAGCGGTGTTCCTCTACAAACTGACGGTCAAGAGTGGCCAATTCGAAGTCATCCGCAGTTCGGTGCTGTCGATCACCGATGACCAGCGCCTGCAGGTCCTGCTGATCGGTTTCTGCTTCGGCGCCTTCCTCGAAGGCGCGGCCGGTTTTGGCGCACCGGTGGCGATTACCGCGGCCCTACTGGTAGGACTGGGTTTCAACCCGCTGTACGCCGCCGGCTTGTGCCTGATCGCCAACACCGCACCGGTTGCCTTTGGCGCTCTGGGCATTCCGATCATTGTCGCCGGGCAAGTGACCGGCATCGACGCCTTCAAGATCGGCGCCATGACCGGTCGCCAACTGCCGCTGCTGTCGATGTTCGTGCCGTTCTGGCTGGTGTTCATGATGGATGGCCTGCGCGGCGTGCGGGAAACCTGGCCGGCAGCCCTGGTGGCCGGTTTGAGCTTTGCCGTGACCCAGTACTTCACCTCGAACTTCATCGGCCCGGAACTGCCGGACATCACCTCGGCCCTGGCCAGTCTGATTTCTCTGACCCTGTTCCTGAAAGTCTGGCAACCGAAACGCGCCGCCGGCCAACACATCGTGGGGGCTGTATCGGCCTCGGTAGTAAGCGCCAGCGCCGGTGGTTTCGGCCAGAAGCGCACCACCGTGGCATCGCCCTACAGCCTCGGGGAAATATTCAAGGCCTGGTCGCCGTTCCTGATTCTCACCGTACTGGTGACCATCTGGACCCTGAAGCCGTTCAAGGCCATGTTTGCCGCCGGCGGTTCGATGTACAGCTTCGTGTTCAACTTTGCCATTCCACATCTGGATCAACTGGTCATCAAGACCGCGCCGATCGTGGCTACGCCAACCGCCATTCCGGCAGTGTTCAAACTGGACCCGATTTCCGCCACCGGCACGGCGATTTTCTTCTCGGCGCTGATCTCGATGCTGGTGCTGAAGGTCAACTTCAAAACTGGTCTGACCACTTTGAAAGAGACTTTCTACGAACTGCGCTGGCCGATCCTGTCCATCGGCATGGTGCTGGCGTTTGCCTTTGTCACCAACTACTCGGGCATGTCCTCGACCATGGCCCTGGTACTGGCGGCGACGGGCGCGGCGTTCCCGTTCTTCTCGCCGTTCCTCGGTTGGCTGGGCGTGTTCCTCACCGGTTCCGATACGTCGTCCAACGCCCTGTTCAGTTCGCTGCAAGCGACTACCGCGCACCAGATCGGTGTCAACGACACCTTGCTGGTGGCGGCGAACACCAGCGGCGGCGTGACTGGCAAGATGATCTCGCCACAGTCGATCGCCGTGGCCTGCGCCGCAACCGGTCTGGTGGGCAAAGAATCGGATCTGTTCCGCTTCACCCTCAAGCACAGCCTATTCTTTGCAACGATTGTCGGCTTGATCACCCTGGCCCAGGCCTACTGGTTCACCGGCATGCTGGTGCATTAAGACTACAAGCGACATGGAAATAACCGACGCCGGTCCGTGATTCCGGTGTCAGCAATTCACAACCCGGTCTGTAAGGCTGCTGAAAGCAACTCTCTCTATATTCAGCAGCCTCAGCGGACGGATAACCGGGCCCACCCGGAGACACGCCTGATGAGCGAGCTTTTTTACAACGCTGTGCCGAATGCGACCCGTGTCGCCCCGCCACTGCCCGAGCCTCGGCAATACCCCAGCGAGAAACCGTCACGGGTTTACCTGTTCGGGACGTGCGTGGTCGATCTGTTCTACCCCGAAGCCGGGATGGACGCGATCCACCTGCTGGAGCGCGAAGGCATTCGTGTCGAGTACCCGCAAGGGCAAAGCTGCTGCGGCCAACCGGCCTACACCTCGGGTTACACCGAACAGGCACGGACCGTGGCGCGCTCGCAACTGGCGTTGTTTGCCGGGGATTATCCGGTGGTGGTGCCGTCGGGTTCCTGCGCGGGCATGCTGCGCGAGCATTACGCGGACTTGTTCAAGGACGAGCCGCAGACGTTGAAACAGGTTCAGGCGCTGGCCGCCAGAACCTACGAATTGGCCGAGTTCCTGTTGTTTGTCTGCAAGGTGCAGTTCAAGGACAAAGGCGATCCGGTAAAAGTGGCGCTGCACACCTCGTGCTCGGCACGCCGTGAAATGAACACCCACCTGCATGGCCGCGAATTGTTGTCGCAGTTGAGCAATGTGGAACGAGTCAATCACGATCACGAAAGTGAGTGTTGTGGCTTCGGCGGGACATTCAGCGTCCGTATGCCAGACATTTCCGGCGCGATGGTGGCTGACAAGACCCGGGCGTTGAAGGAGTCCGGCGCGCACAAGGTGTTGAGTGCCGACTGCGGTTGTTTGATGAACATCAACGGCTCGCTGGAAAAACAGCAGGAAGCGTTGCGCGGCCAGCATCTGGCCAGTTTCCTCTGGCAGCGTACCGGAGGTGCCAGATGAACACTTCCGCGATTATTCCTACGGTCGCCGTAGAAGAAGATTTCCGCACCCGCGCCCACCAAGCGTTGGGTGACGCGCAATTGCGAAACAACTTTCGCAAGGCGATGGATTCACTGATGAGCAAACGGGCAGCGGCTTTCAGCGATGCCCATGAAAGAGAACATTTGCGCGCGCTGGGCAATGCCGTCCGCGCCCGCGCGTTATCCAAGTTGCCCGAGCTGCTCGAGCAACTGGAACAGAACCTGACCCGCAACGGTGTGACAGTGCACTGGGCGGAAACGGTGGACGAAGCCAATGGCATCGTCCTCTCGATCATCCGCGCTCACGAGGGGCGGCAAGTGATCAAGGGCAAATCGATGGTCAGCGAAGAGATGGAGATGAACCATTTCCTCGAGGCTCAAGGCATTGAATGCCTGGAGTCCGACATGGGGGAATACATCGTCCAGCTCGACCACGAGAAGCCTTCACACATAATCATGCCGGCGATCCACAAGAATGCCGGTCAGGTCGCGTCCTTGTTCCACGACAAACTTGGGGTGGAATACACCAAGGACGTTGACCAACTCATTCAGATCGGTCGCAAGGTCTTGCGGCAGAAATTCTTCGAAGCGGACATTGGCGTCTCCGGTGTCAACTTCGCCGTGGCCGAAACCGGCACCCTGCTGCTGGTGGAAAACGAAGGCAACGGCCGCATGACTACCACTGTGCCGCCGGTGCATATCGCCGTCACCGGTATCGAAAAAGTCGTGGAAAACCTGCGCGATGTGGTGCCGCTGCTGTCGCTGCTGACCCGTTCGGCCCTGGGTATTCCGATCACCACTTACGTCAATATGATCTCCGGCCCGCGCAAAGCGCATGAGCTCGACGGCCCGCAGGAAGTGCACCTCGTGCTGCTCGACAATGGCCGCAGCCAGGCCTTTGCCGACAGCGAATTGCGCCAGACCCTGAACTGCATCCGCTGTGGCGCCTGTATGAATCATTGCCCGGTGTATACCCGAATCGGCGGCCATGCCTATGGAGAGGTTTACCCCGGCCCTATCGGAAAAATCGTCACCCCGCACATGGTTGGCCTGGCGAAAGTCCCGGATCACCCGAGCGCTTCTTCGCTGTGCGGCGCCTGCGGAGAAGTCTGCCCGGTCAAAATCCCGATCCCTTCGCTACTGCGGCGCCTGCGGGAAGAAAACGTCAAGGCCCCGGACAGCCCCCATCAAGTGATGCGAGGCCAGGGCAGCAAGTATTCGCGCAAGGAACGGTTCCTCTGGAACGCCTGGGCGAAGCTCAACAGTTCGCCGACGCTGTATCGCCTGTTCGGCTTCTTCGCCACCCGTTTGCGCGCCCTCACGCCGAGCAATGTCGGCCCGTGGACGCAAAACCACAGCGCACCAAAACCCGCCGCCCGCTCACTGCATGACATGGCCCGCGAGCACTTGGCCAAACAGGGGGACCGCTGATGAGCGCCAAGCAAAATATCCTCGCCAAACTGCGTAAAAGTCTGACAGGCACCACGCCGGTGGCCGACAACTTTGATGTCGATCTGGTGACCCAACCTTACACCTACGCGCCTGAGCAACGCATTGCGCAACTGCGCAAACTGATGGAAGCGGTGCACACGGAAATCCATCTGACGTCCGGCGAGAAGTGGCCGAAGCTACTCGCGCAATTACTGCGGGACCGCCAGTTGCCGAGCCTGCTGATCGCACCAACCACGCCACACGGTCAACGGATCACCCAGCACTGGGCGAAAAATCCCGGCCTGCCAATGCTCAAGGCCTACGACCGCCCGGTTGAGGAGTGGAAGGCCGAACTGTTCAACGACACTCCAGCGAGTCTGACCGGCACCCTCGGCGCCATTGCGGCAACTGGCAGCCTGATTCTCTGGCCGACGCGGGAAGAACCGCGTTTGATGAGCCTCGCGCCACCGGTGCATTTCGCCCTGCTCAAGGCCAGCGAAATCCGCGACAACTTCTATCAGGTGCAGCAGGAATTCGAATGGGCACAGGGCATGCCGACCAATGCGTTGCTGGTGTCCGGCCCGTCGAAAACCGCCGACATCGAGCAAGTGCTGGCGTACGGCGCCCACGGTCCGAAAGACCTGGTGGTGCTGATCCTGGAGGACCAATGAGTCTACCGGCCGCTTTCCTGCGTGATGTACAACAACTGATTCCTCAAGAGCGACGTTTCGACGATCCGCTGTCGACCCTGGCCTTCGGCACCGACGCCAGCTTCTATCGTTTGATTCCGCAACTGGTGATCCGTGTCGAGTCCGAAGAAGAAGTGGTGGCGCTGCTGCAACTGGCGCAACGCGATCGGGTGCCGGTGACCTTCCGTGCTGCCGGCACCAGTTTGTCCGGTCAGGCGATCAGCGATTCGGTGCTGATCGTGCTGGGGGATAACTGGAACAGTCGCGAGATCCGCGGCCAAGGCGCGCAAATCCGCCTGCAACCCGGCGTGATCGGTGCCCAGGCCAACGCCTGGCTGGCGCCGTTCGGACGCAAGATCGGCCCCGACCCGGCCTCGATCAATGCCTGCAAAATCGGCGGCATCGTCGCCAACAATGCCAGCGGCATGTGCTGCGGCACGGCGCAAAATACCTATCACACCCTGGCCGGCATTCGCCTGGTGCTGGCCGATGGCAGTCGTCTCGACACTGAAGATCCCGCCAGCGTCGCGGCGTTTCGCCAAAGCCACGCCGCCCTGCTGGAGCGCCTGGCGACACTGGGGCGCGAGACCCGCGCCAACGCCGAGCTGGCTGCAAGAATCCGCCACAAATACCGTCTGAAAAATACCACCGGCCTGTCGCTCAATGCCCTGGTGGATTTCGACGAGCCTGTGGATATCTTGAGCCACTTGCTGGTGGGCTCCGAAGGCACGCTCGGGTTCATCAGTGCGGTGACCTACGACACAGTGATCGACCACCCGAACAAGGCCTCGGCCCTGATTGTGTTCCCCGATGTCGAGACCTGCTGCAACGCCGTCACCGTATTGAAAAGCCAACCGGTATCGGCCGTGGAACTGCTGGACCGACGCAGCCTGCGTTCAGTGCAGGACAAGCCCGGCATGCCGCCTTTCGTACAGCATCTGTCGAACAATGCCTGCGCCTTGCTGATCGAGTCCCGCGCCGCGTCGACCACCTTGCTGCACGAACAACTGGCGCAGATCATGGCGTCGCTGCAGGCGTTCCCGGTGGAAAAGCAGGTCGATTTCACTGAAGACCCGCAGGAAAACGCCCGCCTCTGGGCCATCCGCAAAGACACCTTCCCTGCCGTCGGCGCCGTGCGCAAGACCGGCACTACGGTGATCATCGAAGACGTGACCTTCCCGGTCGAACAACTGGCCATCGGCGTAAACCGCCTGATCGAACTGTTCGACAAACATCACTACGACGAAGCGATTCTTTTCGGACACGCACTGGAAGGCAATCTGCACTTCGTCTTTACCCAAGGCTTCAACAACGCGCAAGAAGTCGCACGCTATCAGGCATTCATGGACGACGTGGCGCAACTGGTGGCCGTGGAGTTCGGCGGTTCGCTGAAAGCCGAACACGGCACCGGGCGCAACATGGCGCCGTTCGTCGAGCTGGAATGGGGCAGCGATGCCTACCAGTTGATGTGGCAACTCAAGCGTCTGCTCGACCCCAACGGCATTCTCAACCCCGACGTGGTGCTCAGCGAAGACCCACAAATCCACCTCAAGCACCTCAAGCCATTGCCGGCTGCCGACGAAATTGTCGACAAGTGCATCGAATGCGGTTTCTGCGAGCCGGTCTGCCCGTCGAAAGACCTGACCTTGAGCCCGCGCCAACGCATCGTGATCTGGCGCGACATTCAGGCGAAAAAACGCGCCGGCATCGATACCGCCGAACTCGAAGCCGCGTACGAATACCAGGGCATCGACACCTGTGCCGCCACCGGCCTGTGCGCGCAACGTTGCCCGGTCGGCATCAATACCGGCGAGCTGGTGAAAAAGCTGCGCAGCCGCAAGGCAACGCATACGAAAACTGCCAACTGGCTTGAAGGACATTTCGCCACGGCACTGCAAGGGGCGCGTTTTACCCTGCATGTCGCCAATGGTGCGCGCCTGTTGCTGGGAGCGCCGCGACTGGCAAGGCTTTCCGCAACCGTGAGCAAACTGTCCAAAGGGCAAATCCCGCAGTGGACCAATGCGATGCCCCAGCCTGAACGGCCGATTCGCTTCAGCCCGGCGATCACCGATGAGCGTCCGCGGGTGGTGTACCTGGCCGCGTGCGTATCAAGGGCCATGGGGCCGGCGGCGGGCGACAAGGAGCAAATGTCGCTGCACGACAAGACCCGCGGCCTGCTGGAAAAGGCCGGTTATCAAGTGGTTTTCCCGGACAACCTGGACAGCCTGTGCTGCGGCCAGCCGTTCGCGTCCAAAGGCTACGCAGAGCAAGCCGAACACAAACGCCAGGAACTGATTGGCGCCTTGCTGCACGCCAGCCGCGGCGGGCTCGACCCGATCTACTGCGACACCAGCCCGTGCACCTTGCGTCTGGTCCAGGACCTGGGTGACACCCGCCTGGACCTGTACGACCCGGTGCGCTTCATCCGCACGCACCTGATGGATCGCCTGACGTTCACGCCTCAGGAGGCACCGATTGCCGTGCACGTGACCTGCAGCACTCAGCACCTCGGAGAAAGCCAGGCGCTGATCGATCTGGCGCGCAAGTGCAGCAAAAATGTGGTCATTCCCGAAGGTATCCACTGCTGCGGCTTCGCTGGCGACAAAGGTTTCACCACGCCGCAGTTGAACGCCCATTCGCTGCGCACGCTCAAGGACGCGGTGCAGCAATGCAGCGAGGGGGTTTCCACCAGCCGCACTTGCGAGATTGGCCTGACACAACACGGCGGAATCGACTACCACGGGCTAGTCTATCTGGTGGACCGCGTTACCCAGGCCAGGGTGACCTGATGACAAGGCCTCAAGGAAGGCGCATTCAGGCGCCTGATCAGTAGTTTCTTGCGGGTATCAACACAGAAAGACAGAACCCTGACGTGTCGCCGCAGTCCACCGATCAAGTCCCGCCAATGCGGGATTTTCCAATACTCGGCAGCCCGTCCTGATGGTCAGCGATGCCTGGCCACTCAGTTCAAGGAGATACTCATGAAACGTTCTGTACTGTTTGGTCTGTTCGTTACTGCCTCAATGCTGGCTTCCCCCTCGTTTGCCGCCGAAAAAGATCAATGCGCGGTGAATCTGCAAACCATCGAAAACGCCAAGGCACAGATTCCTCCAGAAATGGCTGAGCAAGTGGCGGACTCTGTCGAGAAAGCCAAAACCGACCATGCAAAAGGCACCAAACAAGGTACTGATGATTGCATCGCCGAGACCAACCAAACCATCCAGGACCTCAAGAACGCGAGCAAAGGCGGGAAGTAACTCTCAGCTCGGGGCCAGCCTTCGGGCTGGCCTTCCGGGCCTTGTTGGCGTACATCGACAACGGAGTACCGGCAGCCGGGAGTTCAAAGCCCGGCTGCGTCCGATACGAAGCAAACCAAAACCCGCCAGAAGCGGGTTTTGTGCATCTGGGGTCTGGAAATGTGTGACCGTGCGCATCGCTGGAAAAAACTCGACACGTTTTCTGAAAAAACCGAATTCTTGCGTTGCGTCGCAGTCTTTTAGACAGGGCCCATCAATCGTGGCTGTTTTTCGGACTCGGCCTGACCGCCCCCTCACACGTCAGCACCGAGACCATCCGCTCCAGGAGATATCCATGAAACGTACCGCACTCGCTGGTTTGCTCATTTCTGCTGCAATGTTGACCTCTCCCGTATTTGCTGCGGACAACAACCTTTGCAGGAGCAAGCTGCAAGAGCTCAAAGGCAAAGTGAATGCGCTGCCGGCGACCTCCGGAAACACCACAATGGAGATCAAAAGACTGATGTCCAGCGCCGAAGCCTCACAAGCTTCCGGAGACGACAGAAAATGCGTCACCGAGGCCACCCAGGCCTTGGCACTTGCTGACAAACAGAGCAACGAGCCCAACCCATGATTTGCGGTGGCCAACCTTCGGGTTGGCCTTCCGGAGCGTGATGACGTACACTGTATGTGCCTGCTGCTCACTTGATTCACAGAGCATCAGGCTCGGGGCCGTTTAGGATTCGACGCCGGTTGCGAAACTTTAGGTGCATGCCGAGTTGGTAACAGAACTCGTAAATCCACTGTTGCAACTACTTATAGTTGCCAATGACGAAAACTACGGCCAGGAATTCGCTCTCGCTGCGTAAGCAGCCTTAGCCCTGAGCTTCTGGTACCTTCGGGTCCAGCAATCACCAGGGGATGTCTGTAAACCCAAAGTGATTGTCATATAGAACAGAATCGCCGTGCAGTACGTTGTGGACGAAGCGGCTAAAACTTACACAACTCGCCCAAAGCACCCTGCCCGTCGGGTCGCTGAGGGTTAACTTAATAGACACGGCTACGCATGTAGTACCGACAGCGGAGTACTGGCGGACGGGGGTTCAAATCCCCCCGGCTCCACCAATTGAGACACCAACGAAGCCCGCCTTGTGCGGGCTTTCTTGTTTCTGGGTGTATCGCAAGCTCTACAACAGTCTGAAGCAGGCCTCACGCCAACCGATCAGTACTTGATATCCCGGGCTGTGCGACGGGTATCCTGCTTGGTACTGCGCTTGTCCTGGCGACATTCAACATTGCTCTTGTCATTGCCCCTTCTACAATCATCCTTGGTTTGCCGGGCAGCGGAGCGCCCTTCCTGCCTGGTATCGCGAGCTTCACGCCGCTGTTGACCCTGCTCGGTCGCGTAGGCAGGTAGCGTCACCCACTGCACGCCAGCGGCGATGAGCAGCATTGCCAAGGCTTTCAAGTAGCGCTTGCGAATCATGATTTTTCTCCAACGCTTTATCGATCAGTCACTTCGATTACTCACCCGGGAATTCCGCGAAAACGTGCATTACATCGTACGCTCACAACTCACAAAAACACGTTGTGGTACGTAAAATCTGACGATAGGGTCGCATCAGCAGTCGCGCAATGGTTGTTATGTGCATGATTTCAATAAGGACATCCCTAACGACTTAGCTTTGCAACTGGCCTGCCCGCGAAGAGGCCAGCGAGACCCTCCAGAATATGTTGCATTCACAGTCGCCTATCTCACAGCCATCTCCCCCCGAGAAGCTCATGCACCAAGCCCTCCTGATCATCGACGTTCAACCCAGCTTCGCCCCGCCGCAGTGGCTGGTCGACGGTATCCAGGCTCTCATCGGCACCCTGCCCAGTGTCGCCACGGTCGAGCGCCACGACGAGTCCATAACCCCCTTTGAAAAACAGCTCGGCTGGCACCCCGCGCCGGGCGATGACAGCCTGATCCCCGCCGACCGCATCTTTATCAAGCACGGCTACGCGCCCACAGCGGAAACCATCGACTACCTGAAAAGCCTGAATGTCGAGCGCGTGCTGGTGTGTGGCCTGCAGACCGAAACCTGCTGCCTGGCGGCGGGGTTTGCGCTGTTTGATGCAGGTTTGCAGCCGACGCTGATTACGGATTTGACGGTGGGGTCGTCGCTGGACCGGACGGGCGGGTTAGGGGTCAGGCTTTGGGAGCATCATTTCAAGCACACGGTAAAATGGGTGGATTTGTAAGCTGTTGCATTCACGCTAAAGCTGTCGTTTGAGATCCACCAACTCAAAGCCGCGATCAATCAACCACGCAGCCGCCTCACCCCAACCCCCACCAATATCCCCAATACAATCGACACCAACGGCACCGCCCCCACCCAGGTCAGCGTCGGAAACACCAACAGAATCTGCGAGTCATTGCCACCCAGCATCATCGACGCGCCGGTCCCCATCAACACGCCCGCGAGCAGGTGCCTGCCCGCGGTCATCACTGCGAACCGCTGATAGTTGAACGTGCGGCGATGCAAGGTGTAACAGAGCATGCCCAGCATCAGCATGGCGAACACCGCCACACGCGGGGTGGTCAATGAGGTGTCGCCCGGGCCCCGGAACATTTGCGAAAGATCATAGAAGAACACGCTGGGCGTCCACTGCGGTTCGAAGGTGTAGAGAGCACCGGTCAGGGCGCCCAGCAACAGGCTCGACAGCACCAGGTGTTTGTCGCCGTGAATCCGGATCAAGTACAGAAGAATCAGCAGCACGATGCCGATGACCAGCCAGTAATGACGGCCAGTGATCATCGGCATTTGCAGCGCCCGCTGTTCGGTCAGCATGTTCAGGTGATGCCACAGCACGATGCCCAGCACCCAACCGAGGATGGTAAAGGCCTTGTTGAGGTTGCCGCTGGCGAGCTTGGTGAGAGTACCGACGCTGCATCCGTCGTTGAGCACCGAGGCAAGGCCGAACAGCACTCCGCCACCGACCAGTGACAGATAGCCAACCTCGGGGATGAACAGCGGCTGACTGACGCCAGACAAGGCATAGACCGGCGCGAGTAAAAGACCGAACAAACCGCAACTGACCAGCGACACGAACAGGGTCGGCCGGCGTTTGAGCAGCAGCCCCATGGCATTGACCAGGCACATGCCCATGCGCTGAGACACCCAGCCGATGAGGAACGCCAGCAATAGCGAAATGAGCAGTGAATACACAGGCCTCCTTGTTTCCAGGTGGTCGCATCGGGTCGATGCCTGACAGACAGATTAGTCGCTGGGCAAACACTTCGGATGAACCCGCAAAGCCCTTCTACACTCCATTCGCAAACGCCCTACAACACCTGTCGAATAGGCCCCCATGACCACCCTCACCGACCGTTTGAAGCAAGGCAAGAATGCGCGCAAGAAGTGCTCGCGCCGTTCGCAAGCGTCCTTGGGAAATGTCGCCCGCGACCCGATACCGCTGATCAAGGCGTCGAGTGAAGGACGCGTCAAATCGCTGGTGGAGTTGCGCTACGGTCGCATGCTGGTGTCACCGTTCACCTTCTATCGCGGCAATGCGCTGCTGCAGGCCCACGACTTGGCGGGCACTTCTAACATGGGGCTGGTTTCGCCGATTTGCGGCGATTGCCACTTGATGAATTTCGGGGGGTTCGCAACGCCTGAGCGCAACCTGTTGTTCAGCGTCAACGACTTCGACGAAGCCCATCCCGGACCGTGGGAGTGGGACTTGAAACGTCTGGTGGCGAGTTTCCTGGTGGCGGCTCACGATCTGCGTCATGGGGAAACGGTTGAAGAGACGGTTTGCCATCAGGTTGTGGGGGCCTATCAGAAAACCATGCTCGAATGCGCCGAACAAAGTTCGCTGGAAACCTGGTACGAATCCATCAGCTATGACGACCTGCTGGCACAGGCCAACAAAAGCACCCTGGAACACGTGCAACGCGCCATCGAAAAAGCCGAGCGTCGCACCCATGCCGAACTGCTGCCAAAAATCAGCGAACGCGACGCCCATGGTCGTCTGATTATTCGCGATGACCTGCCGGAAATTTTCCACCTGCACAAGAACACCACGCTGCTGGACGCCGATGATGACTGGTTGCGCCTCTCGGACTGGCGTCCGCTCTACGACACCTTCATGCGCGACTATCGCGGCACCCTGCAAGCGGACCGCCGCGATCTGGTGTCGCGTTTTCACGTTCAGGACATGGCGTTCAAAGTGGTGGGCGTCGGCAGTGTCGGCACCCGTTGCCTGGTGGCGCTGCTGACCGACGATCAGGAGTTCCCGTTGTTCCTGCAATTCAAGGAGGCGCGGCGCTCGGTGCTCGCCGGCTACGTGAAGGCCAAGTCGCGGGTGCGGCATGAAGGGCAGCGAGTGGTCGACGGTCAGCGGTTGATGCAGTCGGCCAGCGACTTGTTCCTCGGCTGGACCACCGGTCCCAGCGGGCGGCATTTCTATGTGCGGCAATTGCGCGATATGAAAATCTCCGCCGAACTCGAAACCTTCGATGGCGACGCATTCGCGGCCTATGGACGGCTCTGCGGCCGGGCCCTGGCTCGTGCCCATGCCAAGTCTTCCGGGCGCGCGGCAGTGATCAGCGGCTACATCGGCAAGAGCGAGGCACTGGCCGACGCGCTCTACAAATACGCCCGGGGTTATACCGAGCAGAACGAGCGCGATTTCGAGCAGTTCCAGCAAGCCTGCCGCAAGGGCCGATTGCGTGCACGGTCGGAAGCCGATTTTGCCGCGGATCATTTGCCGTAACGGTGTCGCAAGCTCTGGTACAGGGCTTTGGTCGAGATGAATTTTTCTTCACCCCACGGTTGCGTTCCTGCCTGTACATTGCACTGGCTCATTCAAGAAACTACGGTTTGCCCGCCCTCCCGCGGGCTTTTTTTTGCCTGCGATTTTGTCTGACGGCCACCGCTGATTTTATCCGGCCGACACTGCCCATCACTGTGCCGCTTGCGCGCCATTCCCTTGCGATTGCTCGGGCAGCAAACAGCCTTTGGCCATCCACTGGCAGTCTCTGGCCCAGCGATAACCGGATTCCAGATAGCCTCGGTCGTTGTAATACCCCAGCCTGAGTTGAGTGGCACTCAGGTCGAGTTTGGCAAAACCAGCCCGTGAGGCAGTAAAGGTGCTATTCGGCGTTGGCGTTTGCAGGACATCCAGTTTCTGGCCACCCGCCCCGGAAATCACCCACGCGGGTTCACCAGCACGCAACAGCAATTGCTGGTTGTGATCATGACCCGACAAAAGCAGATCGACGTGGTTGCGTTGCAACACTGGCAACAGCCGGGTAACCAGATCCGACTCTTCGCCATGCTCGCCTTGATTGCGCACCGGGTGATGGGACGCGGCTATTCGCCATACCGGAGCCGGTCCGGGTGCCTGGAACGCCTGATCGATCAAGTCGATTTGCTGCTGCAGACGTTCACGTGGCGCCGAAGTGTCGAGGAACACCATTCGCACCAATGGTCGCCCGTCGACGTCACCGAAATCCTTGACGTAGAAATTCGCCGGCATCTGCCAGCGACCCGACCCCTTGCGCTGTTGGCCGTACTCGATCTCGTATTTTTGCGACACCGGGTAATCGTGGTTACCCAGCACGGCGTAAAACGGCACATGGCTGAGCCAGTGCCCCCAATAGACACGTTCGAATCGGGTTCCCCAACGATAATCGTGAGTCCCGGTCAATGGCTTGCCGTAGAAGTTGTCGCCGAGGAAAACCACCATGTCCAGGCGCCCCTCCCGGGCCGCGACGCGCTCCATGGCTTGCCCCACTCGCCACTGTTGCAGGTCACCGCTGCCTTGATCGCCCACGGCAATCAACGACACTGCCGCGGGGTCCAGGCCGCTCAGCGGAACATAGGGTGACGGCGGCGTGAATAGCCAGTAACTGCCCGCGATCAGCAGTAGAACAAGGGCAATGCTTGAGCCGAGCACGCCCCTTCTGAGCACCAGGCGTTTTATAAATTGCGAGGGGGGATTTGTGCGATTCAATCAGGGACTCACCGGGCATCGAATGTCAGATTGGTTGGCGAAATGAAGGTCGACCTTAACCCCTAATAGATCACAGCAGTTGTTCAAGCTTCGTTAAGAAAGCGTTCCGTATACTTTTTTCCAGCCTTTTTTTCGGCCTTCCTTTTCCGGTAGCCAGAAGTCATGTCGCGCCCTGTCCCACTGCTGTTTGCACTGTGTTGCCTGCTGTTTTTCTTCGCCCTTGGCAACCACCCATTGCAAGGCTCCACCGAAACGCGGGTCGCCGGAGTTGCCATGGAAATGCACCTGGATAATGACTAGAACAGACTCCCCCGAGCTCACTGAAGGCTCCCCCCCAGGCAACAAAAAACCCGCAGCCCTTTCGGGTTGCGGGTTTTTCTGTTCAAAGCCAACTCAATTCACGGGCTGAGCCTGAGTCGCCGGCACCGCTTGTTGCGCTTTGGAAAGCACCGGCTGTTCCAGCCTCGCTCGCCCGTAAAACGCCAGCGCCGTCAGCAAACACGCCAGCCACACAAAGATCCCGGCCCAGAGGGTGTGGGACATGTAATGCCAGCCCTGCAACACCCGCGTTGTGCCGTAGATGAAACCGAGGGTCAGCGAGCCGTACATGATCGCCTTGGAATAGCGCCAGCGATAACGGCGAGCCACGAAGTACAACGCCAGCATGGTGAAACCACCCGACGCATGTCCGCCCGGCCAGCAGCGACCGTCACCGGCGACTTTCAGCAGGTCGAAATTTTCATACCACTCCACGTGCTCCTTTTTGCCGCCGTACTGGGTGGTCTCGATCGGGCAATACACGCTGGTGTGGCCCTTGAGGTAGTGAATGACCCCGGTGCTGATGGAAAACGCGAACACCACATAGAGAAAGTCCCGACGGTGCCGGGTGGCAAAGCGCAGCACCGGTGCGACTTTGATTTTTTCCAGGAAAGCGATGATTTTCGAGTGCTTTTCAGCCTTCAGACGCGGCCAGAGAAACGACAGCAAGGCACCGATAATCGCAATTTCGCCGGTCCAGTTCGGAATGATCCGCGCCCATTTATGGGTAATTTTTTCGAACAGATGGGATTGGTCCAACGGGTACGTCTGCGTCACCGGATCAAAAAAATAATTGTTGAAGGCAATGTCGATTGTGGTCATGTCGAACATCAGGAACACCACGACCGCGCAGGCCAGCGGAATACCGAAATTCACCCAGTAAAAGCGGTAGCGAGAAGCGGTCAGCATTGTGAATCCTGATTCAAAAAAAGGAGGGAAAACTCAATGAGTGTTCACCGAGCTCCAGTCAGAGGCATCGATGAAACCAAGCATGCGCGGAGTTTGCGGGGTTTCGGCGGAAATAAACAGCGAAGCACCATAACCCAGCGTCGTAGGCGGTAGCTTCAGGTCTTTTTCCAGTTGTTCCATGCACTCGCTGTGGGTCACCAGAACCAGGTTACGCCCGGCCACTTTGTGCGCAAGCGCGTCGCGCAGCATGGTGCCCTTGCAACTGATCAGCCAGTCCTCCCCCGTGCCAACCTTGTTGAACATGAAGTTGGCGGTCTGTGCCGTGCGCAGGATCGGGCTGTTGTAGATATCGGCCTTGTCCAGGCCAAGGCGTTTGAACTGTGCCCCGAGACTCTCGGCAACACTGCGAGAGCGCGCGGTAATGCCATCGTTGCCCACTAGGCAAGGTGCCGAGGAGTGATCGCAGCGCTCGACGTGGCGCACCAGCACGATCATGTCGCCCTTGGCCCATCCTGTCATCAAGGCCTGTGTACCGGCTACATTGCCGTGAGCCAGGTCCGGCGCAGTGGCGGGACGCAGCAAAAACACGGTCAGCGGGACAACCAACAGCGCCGAGGCCAACACCACCGCAGCATTGCGATAACGGGCGAAGCGGTTCAGATCGATCAAGCGTTTTATCCCGAAAAGACTCAGTCTTAATTCCACATCAAGCCGCCTCGCCGGCACAGACCACCTCATTAGATCCCGAAAGGTTAAAGAAACGTGCGTTGCCGGCGGGTGAAAGACATGTGAAAAAAAGCTTAAAACGCTGCAAAAACCTTGTTACAGAATTCGCCGCACAAAAACCTTTCAGCTCCCAGGATTGCTGCCGATACATCCTGCTTACACAGCTTGGCGGCCCCCAAAAAAAACAATCTTCCAGCCAACCGACGAAATAGAAGCACTACGTTCCTGGAGGAATTTGATGAATAGCTGGTTCGGCAACATCAGCGTGAACCTGAAACTGGGCCTGGGATTCGGCCTGGTCCTGGCACTGACCTGCGTCCTCGCCCTGACCGGCTGGACCAGCCTGGGCGGGTTGATTGACCGCAGCAACTGGATGAGTGACATCACCCAGCTCAACGCCGGCCTGACCAAGCTGCGCGTGGTTCGCCTGCAATACATGCTGACCAACGGCGACGAAACCGCCGCGCAGAGCGTGCAGACCACCCTCGACGCCTTCTCGGCCCAGCAACAAGCCCTGCTGGCGAAGTTCAAGAGCCCGGAAAACCTCAAGCTGCTCCGAGAGCAGGGTGCCGTCATCGACGCCTACAAGATGTCCCTCGGCAAAATGCGCAACGCTTATCGCGCCGGCAACAGCGCCCGCGACGCCATGAGTACCAACGCCGAAACCGCCAACACGCTGATCAACGACATCAATACCCGCGTGCAGCAAATGCCGCCAAGCGACCAGCGCTTTGAACAGTTCCAGGCCATTACGGCTGCCAGGGAAGCGTTTCTGCTGGCCCGCTACGAAGTGCGCGGCTACACCGCCAGTACCAATGCCGAGACCGAGCAAAAAGCGCTCGGCCAACTGGACGCCGCCATCGCCAGCCTGAAACCGCTGAACGCGCATTTCGCCGATACCCAACAAGACGCCTTGCGTCAGCTGGAGGCTGCGTTGGGCAACTACCGCAGCGCCTTGCAGGCCTACAAGGCCGCGAGCAATAACGCGGTGCAAGCGCGCAAGGAAATGACCGACCAGGGCGCCGCCATTGTGTCCCAGAGCGATCAGCTGTATCAGATCCAGCTCGACCGGCGTGACGCCGAAAGCGCCCGGGCGCGCACCTTGCAGCTGGTCAGCACGTTGCTGGCCTTGCTGGTGGGCGTCATTGCCGCCGTGGTCATCACTCGCCAGATCACCCGTCCTTTGCGCGAAACCCTGGCGGTGGTCGACCGCATTGCCAGCGGCGACCTGACCCAGAACGTGCTGGTCACCCGTCGCGACGAACTCGGCGTGTTGCAGCAAGGCATCGCACGCATGGGCGTGACCCTGCGCGACTTGATCAGCGGCATCCGCGACGGCGTCACCCAGATCGCCAGCGCCGCCGAAGAGCTGTCGGCCGTGACCGAGCAGACCAGCGCCGGGGTCAACAGTCAGAAAGTCGAGACCGATCAGGTCGCGACCGCCATGCACGAGATGACCGCCACCGTGCAGGAAGTCGCGCGCAACGCAGAAGAAGCCTCCCAAGCCGCTGCGGCGGCGGACGGCGAAGCCCGTGAAGGCGACAAGGTGGTCAACGAAGCCATCGCCCAGATCGAGCGTCTGGCCAGCGAAGTGGCGCGTTCCACCGAAGCCATGAGCGTGCTGCAACAGGAAAGCGACAAGATCGGCAGCGTCATGGACGTGATCAAGGCCGTGGCCGAGCAGACCAACCTGCTGGCGCTCAACGCCGCCATCGAAGCGGCCCGCGCCGGGGAAGCCGGTCGTGGTTTTGCGGTGGTGGCCGACGAGGTCCGTGGCCTGGCCCAGCGCACGCAGAAATCCACCGAGGAAATCGAAGGCCTGGTGGCCGGCCTGCAGAACGGCACGCAACAAGTGTCGGCCGTGATGAACAACAGCCGCACCCTCACCGACAGCAGCGTGGCCCTGACCCGCAAGGCCGGCGAGTCACTGGAGAACATCACCCGCACGGTGTCCAATATCCAGTCGATGAACCAGCAGATCGCCGCCGCTGCCGAACAGCAAAGCGCCGTGGCCGAAGAGATCAGCCGCAGCATCATCAACGTGCGCGACGTGTCTGAACAGACTGCGACCGCCAGCGATGAGACCGCCAAGTCCAGCGTTGAGCTGGCGCGGCTGGGTGGTCAATTGCAGCAGATGGTGAGCCACTTCCGCGTGTGATGACTTCAGGCTCGCCCTGTAGGAGCGAGCTTGCTCGCGAAGAACTTGCCAGGGCTGCGGTCATTCAGAATGCACGCGTTATCGTTGACCACCATCGCGAGCGAGCTCGCTCCTACAGGGGGAGCTCAGCTCATCCAGAGATCTATTACTTCAACACCGCTGAACTCGAAATCCCGAACATTGCGGGTGGCTATGGCAGCCCCATGGCTTCGGCAAATGGCGGCAATTTGCGCATCTGCCATTGAAACCACACGCCCATTTGCTTCAGCACCTGCTGTCAACGTTGCGTACTCAACAGCGGCATGAGCATCGAACGGCAAAATGCGTCCGGCAAAGTCCTCTTCGAACATTGCCATGGCATGGGCTTCAAGTTTTTGTTTGCGCTTGCCAGAAGGCAGGCGCGCAATGCCGTGGAGTATTTCTGCCACCGTTACCGCACTGACTGCCAGATCCATCGATGGCTGCGCATCAACCCAGGCAAGCACCCGGGCTTCAGGCTCAACTCGCATAAACTCTGAAAAAACGTTGGTATCGAGCACTATCATTCAGAAAAATCCACCGCCGTTGCTTTCTCTGAACGCTCTGGCAAATCAAGCTCAACTCCGCCGAGGTCGCTGAATCTGTTGCGGATCCTGCTTCCAAGTCCACCGGCGCGATCAACAGTCGCCAAGGCCCTGCCCAGAATCAGGCGAGCCTCTTCTTCCATGGAATGTCCGTTATGAGCCGCTGTGATACGCAACTGTTCCTTGAGCTTTTCATCAAGGTTTCTAATTGTGATGCTGGCCATGACGCCTCCTGCAATCAATGAAATCATTGATTGCAGGCTAGCACATTCTGTTCAACCAAAACCCGGTCATCTTCCGAATGGCCAATATCACCGCGTCCCGCGCTGGCGCAACGCCGACGGCATGAAGTACGCGTCTTCTGGTACCGGTTGGGCGAAGTCCACGGTGGCCGGTTCTTCGTTGTCCAGGTTCTGCACGTAGTAACGACGCGCCTGCAAGTCATGGAAGACGTCCAGTGCACTCCAGGTGGTGGGCAGGTCGTAGAAGTTTTTCAGGTAGGCCATCGACACCCGCCACAACTCCCCTCGTCCGTCATATTGATCCACCAGTGCGGCGCCCCAGCTGTCCTCGTCCAGAAACAGCACGCGCTTGGAATAGATATGCCGCGCGCCCGGCTTGAGCGTGCCTTCGACCACCCAGACCCGATGCAGCTCATAACGGGTGAATTGCGGGTTGAGGTGGCCCGGTGTGAGCAACTGCGCGTACTTCACCTCAGGGCTGCCGACTTTGTAATTGTTATAGGGAATGTAGACCTCTTGCTTGCCCTTGAGCTTCCAGTCGTAGCGGTCTGGCGAGCCGTTGAACAGGTCGGTATCGTCCGCCGTGCGCAGGCCGTCGGATGAAGCGATCGGGGTGTCATACGCGAGGTTCGGCGCCCGGCGCACACGGCGTTGGCCCGCGTCGTAGACCCAGGCCTGACGCGGGTCCTTGAGCTGGTCCAGGGTCTCGTGCACCAACGCCGCACCGCCGGCCAGCCGGGCCGGGCTCTTCACGAACGCCAGGTAGTAGAACAGGATGTTTTTCAGGTCGGCAAACTGCCCGCCCTGGCGGTAATAGTTGAAGAGCCCTTCCTGCTGCGAGGTCACCAGCGCGAAGCTGCCGTTGCGTTGTACCGGCGCTTCGGAGGCACGCCGGACCACATAGATGCCGCGATAACGGGTGATGTGGTTCCACAGCACCTCGATCCCGTCCTTGGGCACCGGGAACGGCACACCGCCGTAGGCATCGGCAAAACCGGTCCCGCCATCGAGCAGCTTGGCCGAGGTCGCATTTTTCAAGGTGTTGTCATACAGCCACTGCGGCGCCGAACCCGATCGGCGAGAGGGATAGACCGGCATCTGGAAGCTGTCGGGGTAGCTGTTGAACAGGGCGATCTGACCCGGGCTGAGGTGAGCCTTGTACTGATCGAGGTTGGCCTTGGTGATGGTGAACAGCGGCTTGTCCGCCGCATAGGGGTCCAGGTGATGCTGGCCAGGCTTGTAGCCCGCCGGGGCCTGGGTGATGCCACCGCTCCAGGCCGGTATGGTCCCGGCGGCATTGCCGGCACGCTCGGCTCCCAGCGGCGTCAGCGTGGTTTTCAATTGCTCGGCCAGCTGGGGCGTGACGGCGGCCAGCGCGCTGCCGGCGGCCAGGCTCAGGAACAGCGCCAGCGTGGTCTTGGTCAGTCGTGAAGTATCAAACATAATCGTTCTCCGAATTAAAGGCAGATGCACTGCACCCGGCACTTGTGGGAGCTGGCTTGCCAGCGATAGCGGTGGGTCAGCCAACATTGATGTCGAATGTGCTGCCGTCATCGTCGGAACGCCGCCCGGGGCAAGCCCGCTCCCACAGGGGGGATGAGCTTTCACAAGAAGTACTTGAGGTTGAAGCCGACGTTGTCGCGGTCACGCAGGCCGTTGTCCTGCCCGCCGCCATAGAACTCGGTGTATTGCAGCTCGGCCTCCAGCTTGTTCTGGTAGTTGGCCTTGATCCCCAGGGTGTAGGCCTTGCGGCCCTCGATGACATTGCCCGCCTGATAGCTGTTGCCCTCGAAGTCATCCTTGTAGACGACATATGGCGAGACGTTAACCCCGGCATACACGTCGTTCCAGGTGCCGTTGAGCATCGCCGTGTAGCTGTAGGAGTTGCGGTTGACCTGGTCGCTGCGTTCGCCGCCGGACACATAGGAAAAGTTACCGGTGCCCGCGAAGTAACGGGTACTGCCGTCAAAGGCGGTGTATTGCAGGCTGCTACCGCGCAGGTGCTCGGACGCCAGCTCGAACACGCCGAACATCGAGTCGAATGACAGGCTCGGGCCAAAGTTGTAAATGGTGCCTAAGGACGTGTTGAACGCTTCCACCCGCTCAGCGTTATTGATCTGGCTGGCGAGCGTGACCTGCTGCCCGCCAATGTTGATGGTCTGGCCGGCCGCCGCGGCGGCAGCGCCGTTGGCCAGGTCGCCGATCAGGTCGTTGGTGGCGGCGACCCCGATGGGCAGGTTCGGCCGATAAGCCACTTCACCAAACACCGACGCCTGGCCCAGGGTGGTGTTGAAACTGAAGCCGTACATGCGGATGTCTTCGGCGTAGCGCCGATGCGCCTGGATATTGCCCAGCACATCCACGGTCGCCAGACCGTTGGCCAGTTGCCCCGCCTGACTGCCAGCGACACCGGTCAACAGGTTGGTCAGGGCATTCATGTCGATGCCCTTGTACCCGCCCAGATCGGCGGAAATGGTCGGTTCCTTGGCGTGATAGTTGACCATGTACAAGCCGAACTCGGTGCTGTTGAGCTCTTCTGCGATGTAGCGAAAAGCGAAACCGAACTGGCCGTCGTTGCGCGCGTTGAAATCCTTGCCGACCGAGGCCACTTTGACGGTGTTGCCAAAGGCAGGGGTGACCCCTTTGGCGTACAGGCCGGTGGTGCTCAGGGCCTGGTTGAGTACCGGGTTGTTGCCCAGCGCGCTGTACAGACCAATCACGTTGCCGAAGCCAGGCACCGGGGTGTCCAGCGCGGTACCGGTAAAATTGTTGTAGGCGGTGTTGCCGCCGTCGGCGAACAGGTCCGTCTGCGAGTAGAAAGTGCCGACCGGGTCGATGCGGGTTTCCTTCCAGTTGGTCTGGTAAAAACTTTCCATGGTCAGGGTGTCGGTCAGGCCGATGTTGAAGCTGAGCGCTTCCACCGGCACCAGCACTTCCTTGACTTCGGCCCCGGGCAAACGGTACTTGGCCGCATCCACCGGGTTGGTGGTGTTGATCCCGCCACGGTAGAAAATCCCCTCGCCCCAGTTGAACACCTGGCGCCCTATACGTGCCGTGACCGGCATCTGCGCGACGTCCCAATTGCCATAGAGGTAGGCGTCGAGCAACTCCACCCGACTGCCGGCGATATCGCGGGTCTGGCTGGTGAAATGGTCATCCTGCGGGAAACTCTGACTGGGTTGCGACGGGTTGTTGTTGCGCAAGTAATCGTTGCGCTTGTCCATCAGTTGGGTGTCATAGAACGCGGTGCCGCGCACGAACATCCCGTAGTTCTGATAGTTGGCCTCGAGCTCCGAGGTGATCTTGTACACCTCGGAAACCAGCCCGGTGTCGAAGTTGCGATTGCCGTCGTTGGTGTTGATGTCGTCGTTGTTCTTGTCCCGGCCCTGGACCCGCCACAAGCGGCCATAAGACAAGGTACTGTCGAATGAACCGGTGACCTGATTGTCCAGCACGCTGAACTCCCCGGCCTGCACGCCGTCGACCGCGCACAGTTGCAGCAGCCCTGCCAGGCCAACGCCGGGAAGCGCCGCGCCAGACAGGCGAAATCGAGTGCTCATGATCCGTTCCTCTTTCCCTGGATTTATTGTTTTTGTGTGCGTTACTGCGATGGTTGGGGCGCCAATCCCGCACCGGCATAAATCCGGCTGTGCGCACCGAAATGTCCCAGCAGTTTGAACAGCTGTTGGTTAAGTGCCGGATGGTCGAAGTCTTCGCGCTGCAGCTGATTACCGCTGCTGAAATCGCTGGTGATCGGTGCGGTGTCCAGCCACTGGCCGATGGCGTCATCGAACGCTGCGGATGCGTCGACGGACTCGGCACTCACCACTTCACGCAGGTAGTCCACCGAGTACGGCGGGTAATGGGCGTCCTGGGCAGAATCGGCATAAGCGTCGAGCATCGGATGGGGCTGACCCGCGCGCAGCAAACGACGCAGCCAGGTCGACTGATACTTCTCCACTTCCATGTGCCGGGTCGCAACGCGTTCGATGGACGCCTGCTTGTCGGCAGCGAAACCGGCCAGTGCCTTGCCTTCCAACAGAAGAAGACTGGCGAGGTCGACGCCGGGCAATGGCTTGGCGTGATAAGGCTGGGTCAGGTCCTGAATGTGGTGCAGGCCCCAGCCCAAAAAGCGATAGCCCCAGTAAGAATGGCCGCTGGCAAAGGCCAGTCGCGCCAACCCCATGTATTGATAGGCGCGCCAGTCCGGCCAGCTGCGTTCGAGAAATCCGGCAGCGGCGTACACCACCGGGCTCTCATGGAAGAAGCCCATATGGAACGGCGCCTGGGAGCTGTACTGAAACCGCGCGTCACCGAAGGGCTGCGGGCCGAAGCCGTATAGCGCGCCGACTTCGCCGGGGTTGTCGCTGAACAGGTTGATGTCGTGGCCGTAATCAGGCTCGTCAGCGGCGCTGGCCAACACGGCCAGGGGCGTGACTTGTTCGTGTTCGGTTATGCGGATGAAGCGCTGGCGATTCCATGGCGAGAGCGTCTGCTCGACCATGACCTGCTCGGCCGTAAGGTGTTCACGCTCGGGCAGATCCTTGCCGGGCAGCGGCTGAATGACCATTGCCAGATGAATTTGCGGATTGATCCGCAGCGCGGTGAGGAAGTCGTGGCGCAGATTGTCCCCAGGTACGGCTGGCAATTTCAGGCTGTCGGGGCGCGGTGGGTACTGGGCGAAGTGCTCGCGGGCAAAGCGTTCCTGCTCGTCCAGCAGCGCGCTCACGGCTTGATACTGCTGCGCGAGAAACTGCTCCAGTGGCTCGACTTCGACCGGCGGCGCATCGCGCAACGCCGGCAGGTCCTGCAACGCCAGGTAGCTGCCCACCGTATGGTTGGACCAGCCCCAGGCCGTCGGGGCCGTTGCACAAAGCAGCAACAGGAGGAATGTCAGCTTCATTGCTTTTGGTTCTTATTGGATGTGCAGTGAGAGTTGAGCCTAACAACCGCCCCTGCCCCTGACACTGTCCAATCTCACCAGAAAAGTTCTCCGATAGCGCCACGCCAGGTGGCATGAAAACACCACCGAACATTGTGGGAGCGAGCTTGCTCGCGATAGCGGAGTGTCAGTCGACATAGTTGCCGAGTGATATACCGCCATCGCGAGCAAGCTCGCTCCCACAGGGTTCCCGGGTGTTTTCCTAGGCGGGGTAACCGGTAATTTTGCGGATGCTTTGGTACAACGGCTTGAGCTGTCGATACATGCGCAGGTACACCTCCTTGTACAGTCGCTCATAGATCTGCTGCGCCTCGGGTTGCGGCATGAATACCGCACCGACCCGAGTCATGGCGGCCGTCGCCGTGGGGAAATCCGCGTACAGCCCCAGCCCCACCGCGCAGCAAATGGCCGCGCCCAGGCCGGACGCTTCGTAGACATGCGGACGCTCGGCCGGCAGGCCGAAAATGTTCGCCGTGAGTTGCATCGCGGCATCACTCTGCGAACCTCCACCAGCGACGCGCAAGCGCGTGATGGAGACCCTCGAACGCTTCTCGATCTTCTCCATGCCCTGACGCAAGGCATACGCCAGACCTTCAAGGATCGCCCGGTAAATGTGCGCGCGGGTATGCACGTCGCCGAAGCCGATCATCGCGCCCTTGGCTTCCACACCCGGCTCGCGGATGCCGGGCGACCAGTAGGGCTGCAACATCAGGCCCATGGAGCCCGGCGGCACGGCGTCGACCAGCGCATCGAAGAGTTGCTCAGGCTCCACACCCTGGGCTTTGGCCTGTTGCATCTCGCGCAGGCCGAACTCGTTCTTGAACCAGCTGACCATCCAGTAGCCGCGATAGATCATCACCTCGCAGTTGAATTGATCCGGCACCGCCGACGGGTAAGGCGGAATCAACGGGACGATTTCCAGGTAGCGCGACCGGGTGCTGGTGATCGTCGCTGTGGTGCCGTAGGAAAGGCACACGGTGCCGGCGTCGACGACGCCGGAACCCACGACTTCGCAGGCCTTGTCGGCCCCCGCGGCGATCAGCGGCAGCCCCTCGGGAATGCCGGTGTGGCGGCTGGCCTCGGCGCTGATATAGCCCAGGGTTTCACCGGGCTTGTGCAGGCTCGGCAGTTGCTCGGGGCACACCGCCAGCGCCTGCCATTTCCAGTCGGCGGGTGCAGCCCATTTCAGGCGTTTGAAGTCGAACGGCAGGTAACCGACGCAACAGCCTACGGAATCGACAAAGCGCCCACAGAGGCGATGGGTGAGAAACCCCGAGAGCAGCAAAAACTTGTCGGTCGCCGCCCAGACCTCAGGCTGGTGGCGGGCGATCCAGTTGGCCTCGGCCTGGGCGCGAAAGTAGTCCACTGTGGCTTGCGCGCCGACCAGTTTGAACAGCCAGCCCCACGGTCCCTTGATACCGCCTTCGACTTCGGCCTGGCGTTGATCGAGCCACAGGATCGCCGGACGCAGCGCCCTGCCCTGGGCATCGACGTTGATCACTGTGCCGCGCTGGGTAGTCAGGGATACACCGGCAATCTGCGAGCGATCGATGCCGGTTTGCTGCCACAACTGCTGGCAGGCCTCACCCAGTTTGGCCCAGTAATACTCCGGGTCCTGCTCGGCCCAGCCGGGCTGAGTCGAGTAATAGGCCTGCAACTCGACCTTGCCTTTGCCCAGCAGATTGCCCTGCAGGTCGAAGAGCAGCGCGCGCACGCTCTGGGTGCCATTGTCGATGGCCAACAGGTAACGCTTGTTCGGGTGGTTATCCATGGAGCTCTCTTCAATGGGCATCAATGCGCGGCATCCGGCAAACCATGATGGCGTTGCCACAACGCCAGATAGCGCTGCTGCTCCTGTTGCCAACGCTCGTCATCCCAGCCCAGCCGCGGCTGACAGAGTCGGCGAATCGCCGGCCAATAATCTTCGGCGCCTCGAGGCAGCAACAGGCCCAGGCGAGTCCGGCGCAGCAGCAGGTCATCCAGGTGCAGGACCATTTCCATATCGCAGGCAACGGCCAGCTCCGCCCACAAGGTGTCAGTGCCGCCGACGGTGTCATGGCCCAGTTCCGCGATCAGTTTCGCCAGCCTCGGCAAGTCACGGCCATGCCGCCCGGCCAGGCGCCGCCACCGGTTGGCGCTGAGCCCCGGTATCGCCAGCGGCGGCACGTTGGCGAACACCGGTGCGGCGTCATCATCGAAGGGCCGGCCGAGCATGCTCGCACAGGCCTTGAGCACTTCGATCGCCTGCGGGCGAAAGGTGGTCAGCTTGCCGCCGGCCAGGGTCACGCAACCCGGTTCCTGCCACAGCACATGCTCACGGGTTTCATTCGAGGGCTGGAGTTCACCTGCTGCGCTGCCCACCACCGGTCGCACGCCCGACCAGGTCGACAGCACATCGGCAGCGACCACCTCGGCCTGGGGAAACTGTTGGCTACAGGCAGCCAGCAGATAGTCGAGTTCCTCAAGGCTGATGCTCGCGCTCTGGTCCAGATCACCGTGATGATCGAGGTCCGTGGTACCGATCACCGTGGCACCCTCCCACGGGAAAACGAACACCGGGCGACGGTCGCGCTCGTGCAGGAAGGTGAAGGCTTGTGCCACTGGCAGGCGCCAGCCCGGCAACAACAAATGACTGCCACGCAACGGGCGCAACTGGCGAGGGGCATCGGGCGGGCGCAAGCGCTCGGCCCACGCGCCGGTGGCCACGGCCAGCACACCACAACGCAATGTCAGTAATCCGCCACCCTCGCAGTCTTCGACCTGAACGCCGCAAACGCGCCCTTCTTCACGCAGCAATTGCTGCACGCGCACACCGTTGAGCACCACGGCGCCGTCGGCCCGGGCCTCGCCCAATACGCGCATCACCAGGCGGGCATCATCGGTCAGCGCATCGACAAAACAGGTGCCGCCCAGCAAGTCATCTTCCTTCACCCCTGGCGCCAGATAACGCAGTTGTTGCGCGTCATGGAAGTGATGGCTGCGTCGCCCGGCCAATGCGTCATAGACGGACAGCAAACCACCCAGCACCCGCGGCCCGGGAAAGCCGCCACGGTAATGCGGCATCATGAAGCTCATTGGCTCCACCAGCCCTGGCGCTTCGTCGAGCAGGCGCTGGCGTTCGCGGACCGAATCGCGGGTCAGGCGCCACTGGCCCTTGGCGATGTATCGCAGGCCGCCATGGACCATTTTCGAGGAGCGGCTGGAGGTGCCCCAGGCGAAATCGCGCTGCTCCAGCAGCAGGCAACGCCACCCTCGGCGCGCGGCTTCGCGCAGGATACCGGCGCCGCTGATGCCGCCGCCGATGACGATCAGGTCCCAGGTTTCATGCACCAGCGTCGGCAGCACCTGCTGTCGCCACGCCGCGTTCCAGTCCAGGCTCATGGCCGTCACTCCTGCAACAGCGTGCCAGGGTTCAGTCGCCCGGCCGGATCGAAATGCCGACTCAGTGCCTGCAGGGTCTCCATCGCCAGCGCGCCCTTCTCCCGTAGCAGGTACGGTGCGTGGTCCTTGCCCACGCCATGCTGGTGACTGATGGTGCCGTGGTTGTCGACGATAGTCTGGCTGGCCGCCTGCTTGAGTGCCTGCCAGCGCGCCAGGGTCGCTGGGTAGTCCGCCGCCGGGCGAAACACATAGGTGGTATAGATGCTCGATCCTTCGCCGTAGACATGGGAAAGGTGGGTGAAGACATGCACCCTCTCGCCTTCGGCAGCCAAGGCGTCGCGCAGGCTGTTTTCAACCAGCGTGAGGAGGTTATCGACGTTGCTCCAGTCAGTGGCCGTTTCCAGGGTGTCCACCACGTAACCGGCGTTCCACAGGTTTTCGCGCAGGTAGGGAAAACGAAAACGGTTCTGCGCCCACTTCTTGCCGAGCAAGGTGCCGGTAAACACCCCGCCAAACGCCTTGAGGTGCTGCCGGGCCTGACGCAGGGACAGCGCATTTTGCCGACGATTGCCGGTCACGCCGAACGTCAGCAGGCATTTGCCCGCACCGGCGCCGCGCAGGGCCAGGTACTTTTCCAGCCAGGCGATCTGCTGCGGGTGACCGGCCAGCGCCAGCTGGGTTTCGGTCTCCACCGCGTTGGACAGGCGCAGCATCGACAGCGGTACGCGCGCCTGGGCCAACTGGCGGATGGCTTGCAGCGCCTTGGGCCAATCGGGCAGAAATACCCCGTAGAAACGTTCATCGGCGGGCAATGCGCTGACCCGTACCTTCACCTCGGAAATGATCCCGAAACGGCCCTCGCAGCCCAACACCACCTCGCGCAGATCAGGGCCGGCCGCCGAGGCCGGGAAGGAGGGAATCTCCAATGGGCCAGCGAAGGTTTCCAGTGTCCCGCCGGCGAACAATTGCTCGATGCGCCCATAGCGCAACGACTGCTGGCCACTGGAGCGGCTGGCAACCCAACCGCCCAGGGTCGATAGCTCCCACGACTGCGGGAAATGCCCCAAGGTGTAACCCCGGGCACGCAACTGACTTTCCACCTGCGGTCCGCTGGTGCCGGGGCCGAAGGTGGCCAGCAGGCTCTCTTCGTCGAGATCCAGCAGGCGATTCATGCGGGCCAGGGAAACCGTCACCACCGGCCGCGCGGAACTCGGCGGGTTGATGTGACCGGCCACCGAGGTGCCGCCGCCATAAGGAATCAGGCACAGGTCCTGCTCATAGGCGAGCGTCAGTAACTGGCGAACCTGTTCGGCACTCACGGGAAAGGCCACGGCGTCGGGATAATTGCCCAACGCGCCTTCACGCAACGCCAGCCAGTCCGGCAGGCTCTGGCCGCGAGCATGCAGCAAGCGATCATGGGCATCCACGCTGTACAGGAAGTGCTGCGGCAACCGCGACGGGGGCACGCGGGCCAATGCCGTCTCAAGTGTCGCATCGGGCAGCGCTCGACCGTCGCCCACCCGCCTGGCGAGAAAACTCGTGCCCTGGGCCGGCAGTTCGACCACCGTGGTTGCATCTCCCCAGCCGTTCCAGCGTCGCATGCGTGTGTCCTTTTGCGGTTCTGATCAGTGATATTTCAGGTCCCCATACTAGTCAGCCGCCGGAAAGTGTCACGGTCGCATCCGGCCAGTTCGAGTAGCCAATTGAGTCAAACGTCGGGCAAGCGTCAGCCATTTACTTTAGCCGTGGTTTCAAATTACCTTTCAGGGCATTCATCCGCGCACGCGGGCCTTGATCAAAGGAAACGATCATGCAATCCCTGGGCTTCACTTCAGTTCCGCCGCTGCTCAAATACCTGCGTCATGCCGAACAACTGGGCATGGCCATCGAGCCTGCGTTGGCGGCTGCCGGGTTGCAGGCGCAGCAGTTGAGTGACAACAGCCTGCGCTTGCCGGGTGAAGCCCATGAACGGCTGCTCGATTATTTCTGCGAACACTCGGGCGATCCGTTGTTCGGTCTCAACGCTGCGCGTTTTGTGTTGCCCAACTCCTGGAGCGTGCTGGGTTACATCACCATGAACTGCGCGACACTGGGCGACGCCATGAGCCGCATCATGCCGTTCGAGAAGCTGGTGGGTGACATGGGCGTCAGCCGCGCCGAGGTGCAGGACAGCAACGTGCACCTGATCTGGACATGCCGCCATCAACGCCCGCGAATTCGCCGGCACCTGGTGGAAAACGTGCTCGGTTCCTGGCTGCAATACGCGCGCTGGATCGCTGACACTTATATGTCGCCGGCCGCCGTCTGGCTGGAACATGCACGTCCGGCCGACACGACGCTGGCACAGTACGAGCAGTTCTTCGACTGCCCGGTACTGTTCGACCAGCCGTATTCGGCGCTGATTGTCCCGTTGCCGTATTTGCAGTTGCCATTGCGCCAGGCCGATGCGCAATTGCTGCGTACGCTGGAAGAACATGCCCAAGGATTGATGGCCACGCTGGAGGATGCATCGCTGGAACAGCGGGTCAAAAGCATCCTGCGCCAGTTGCTCAAGGAAGGTCTGCCACGCAAAGAGCAGGTGGCCGAGCATCTCGCCGTGTCAGTGCGCACGCTGCAACGCCAGTTGCATCAGGCCGGTACGTCGTACCAGCAGATCCTCGATGACCTGCGCCAGGAACTGGCCGAGCATTACCTGCTCAACAGCACCTTGCCGATTCAGGACATCGCCCAGTACCTGGGTTTCACCGAACCCCGCTCGTTTCACCGCACGTTCAAAAGCCGGCGCGGGATGCCGCCTGGCGAGTTTCGCCAAACCCACCGGGTGGAGAACGAAGGCTGAAGGCTTAAGTCTGAGGGGCTGAAGGCTCAGAGGCTGATTGCGTTGGTGAACACCAACCGATTGCCGAAGGGGTCGGCGATGGTCATGTCCTGGCTGCCCCACGGCATGGCCTGAATCTGTGGATGGGAAAAGCTGTATTCCTTGGCCAACAGTTGCTGTTGAAACGACTCCAGCTCATCCGTCTCGATCCGCAACGCGGAACCCGGCGTGCTGTCGCCATGGTGTTCGGACAAGTGCAGCACACATTCGCCACGGGAGATTTGCAGGTACAGCGGGAAATTCGCTTCGAATCGATGCTGCCAGTCGATCTTGAAACCGAGGAAGTCGACATAGAACTCCACTGCCTTGGCTTCGTCGAAAATACGCAGGACCGGAGTGGTTTTGCCGAAGCTCATCGAATTGCTCCCAGACGGTGAAAGACCTGTGGGAGCGAGCTTGCTCGCGATGGAGTCAAAGGCACCGCGTTTAGCCAGTCAAAACGCGTTATCGTTAACGACCATCGCGAGCAAGCTCGCTCCTACAGAATACGTAACCGAACAATCATGGTTGTCGGGCTTGATATCAGTCCTTCGGCCCGGAAATGTCATTCTTTAATCTCAAAATGCCACCACTGTGACGCAGTCCTCGAAACTCACTCAAACCCCGTACGCAAATCCCCTTCCCGAGCCAGGAACCGCCCCTCCCTGCGCCCGTTGGCCTGGCCCTCGCGGTAACTCAACACACCGTTGACCCATACGCCCTCGATGCCTTGCGCCGCCCGCTGTGGGTCGTTGAAATCGGCGACATCGCGGATGGTTGCCGGATCGAACAACACCAGGTCCGCCCAATGACCTTCACGGATTTCACCGCGCTCCTTCAAACCGAAGCGTGCCGCCGACAGCCCGGTCATTTTGTGTACGGCGGTGTGCAGCGGGAACAGTCCTACGTCACGGCTGAAATGTCCGAGCACCCGGGGGAATGCGCCCCACAAGCGCGGGTGTGGGAACGGGTCCTCCGGTAAGCCATCCGAGCCGACCATCGACAATGGATGCGCGAGGATTCTCCGGACGTCCGCCTCATCCATTCCGTAGTACACCGCACCGGCCGGTTGCAGTTGGCGGGCGGCATCCAGCAGCGGCACATTCCATTCGGCGGCGATGTCCATCAGGTCGCGGCCGCCCATTTCCGGATGCGGGGTCGACCAGGTGATGGTGATGCGGTGGGCATCGGTCACCTGCTTGAGGTCCAGGGTCGATGAACTCGCGGCGTAGGGATAACAGTCGCAACCGACCGGGTGGGTCTTCGCCGCCTGTTCGAGGGACGCCAGCAACTGCGGACTACGCCCCCAGTTACCGGCGCCGGCGCATTTGAGGTGGGAAATGATCACCGGGCTTTGTGCATGGCGACCAATCCGGAACGCCTCGTCCATGGCCTCCAGCACCGGTTCGAATTCGCTGCGCAAATGGGTGGTGTAGACGGCACCGAATGCCGTCAACTCTTCGGTCAGTTGCATCACTTCATCGGTCGATGCCGAGAAGGCGCTGGCATAGGCAAGGCCGGTGGACAAGCCCAAGGCGCCGGCTTCAAGGCTTTCACGCAGTTGCTCGCGCATCGCGCTGATTTCATCGGCCGTGGCGGTGCGAAACAGGTCGTCCAGATGATTGCTGCGCAACGCCGTATGGCCGACCAGTGCGGCAACGTTCAACGTGGTATTCGCCGCTTCGACCGCCGTGCGGTAGTCGCGGAAGGTCGGATAAACGAACGCCGCGGCCGTGCCGAGCAGGTTCATCGGATCCGGCGGATCGCCGCGCAAACTCACCGGCGAGGCACTGATCCCGCAGTTGCCGACGATCACCGTGGTCACGCCCTGGCTGAGCTTGGGCAACATCTGCGGCTGACGAATCACCACGGTGTCGTCATGGGTGTGCACGTCGATGAAGCCCGGCGCCAGCACCTGCCCCGCTGCGTCGATTTCTTCATTTGCGTGGGCATCGCGCAAGTCGCCGATACGCTCGATGCGCCCATTGAGAATGGCCACGTCGGCGGGGTAACCGGGGCTGTTGCTGCCGTCGATGATCAGGGCGTTGCGAATCAGCGTGTCGTACTGCATGTCAGTCTCCCAGCGGCAAGTGATCGTCGCCGCCGCGGTATTCGTCCAGGGCGAGTTTGATCCGCCGCAGACGTTCTTGATTGTCTTCAGGATTGGCCAGGGCCAGCTCGGTGGCGAGCACGTCGATGGCCAGCAGCATGCCGTAGCGCGCTGCCGTGGGTTTGTAGATGAACGAGGTTTCGGCACTTTGCAGGGGCAGGACGATGTCGGCCAGTTGCGCCAGCGGTGAACCCGCGAGCGTAATGGCCAGAATGCGCGCGCCATAGTTGCGCGCCAGCTCCACCGTTTCAATCAGCTCCGGGGTGATCCCGGTCAGCGAGCAGACAATCACCACGTGCTCAGCGCTGAGGCTGGCGGCGGTGACGCGCATCATCACCGCATCGTGGCACGCCGTAATCGGATAACCGAGGCGCACCAGACGCACTTGCAATTCGTCGCTGCACAGGGTCGAGCAGCCGCCCATGCCGAAAGCATGAATCATCCGCGCCTTGCCCAGCAGTTTCACCGCATCGGCGAAACGCGATTCATCGAACGCCGCCAGGTGCTGGCGCAAGGTCGATTCGATGTCACTCACGATCTGCCCGTAGAACGCCGACTGCTCGGGCGTGCCCGCCGGGTCGAGAAACCGGCTGCCAACGCCGCTGGCCTGGGCCAGTTGCAAACGCAAGTCGCGCAGGTCTTTACAGCCGACCGTGCGGGCGAAACGCGACAGCGTCGCGGTGCTGACCTCTGCCCGCAGCGCCAGTTCATCGAGGCTGGCGGAGGCGGCAAATCCTACGTCGTCGAGCATCAGGCGGGCGATGCGTCCTTCACCGGCGCTGAAGGAATCCTGACGGGCGCGAATCTGGTAGAGGATGTCCATGCAGGTGACTCCGGCTAAATCAGGTAAGAAAGGCCAACGGTCAGGCCGAAGGCGACGACCGAGATCAATGTCTCGAGCACGGTCCAGGTCTTGAAGGTTTGGGCAACGGTCATGTTGAAGTATTCCTTGATCAACCAGAAACCGCCGTCGTTAACGTGGGAAAAGATAACCGACCCGGCGCCCGTCGCCAGCACCAACAACTCCGGATGGGGATAACCCAGACCAATGGCCACCGGGGCGACTACACCTGAAGCGGTGGTCATGGCCACAGTGGCAGAACCGGTGGCGATGCGCATCAGCGCGGCAAACAGCCAGCCCATCAACAGCGGCGACAGATGAAATTCGTGGGCCAGGCCAACGATCTGGTCGGTGACGCCGGCGTCCACCAGAATCCTGTTCAAGCCACCACCGGCGCCCACCAGCAGCGTAATGCTCGCGGTCGGCGCCAGGCATTCGTTGGTGAACCTGAGGATCGATTCGCGGTTGAAGCCCTGGGCCAGGCCGAGGGTCCAGAAGCTCAGCAATGTGGCGAGCAACAGCGCGATCACCGAGTTACCGATGAACAACAGGAACTGGTTGAAGCCACTGCCCGGCGTGGAAATCAGATTGGCCCAGCCGCCGATCAGCATCAGCACCACTGGCAACAGGATGGTCGCCATGGTGATGCCGAAACCCGGCAGGCTGTCGCGGGGTTCACGTTCCAGGAACTGGCGCTCCAGCGGGTTTTCCGCCGGCAATTGAATACGCGGCACGATGAATTTGGCGTACAGGGGACCTGCAATGATCGCCGTCGGAATACCAATCAGGATCGCGTACAGCAACGTCTGCCCTACCGATGCCTGATACACCTGTACCGCCAGCATCGCCGCCGGGTGCGGTGGCACCAGTGCATGCACCACCGAGAGCCCGGCGACCATGGGCAAGCCGACCATCAGGATCGATACGCCCACGCGCCGCGCCACGGTAAAGGCAATCGGCACCAGCAAGACGAAACCGACTTCGAAGAACAGCGGCAGCCCGACCAGAAACGCGATGCACACCATCGCCCAATGCGCGTTCTTCTCGCCAAAACGGTCGATCAGCGTGCGCGCCATCTGCTCGGCGCCACCGGACTCGGCCATCATCTTGCCGAGCATGGTCCCCAGCGCCACCACCAGCGCGATGTGCCCCAGGGTTTTGCCGACACCGGCCTCGTACGCCCCCACCACACCGGACGGTGGCATCCCGGCGACCAGCGCCAGGCCAAGGGAAATCAGGGTGATGACAATGAACGGATTAAGCCGGTAACGGGCGATCAGAACGATCAGCGCGATGATGGCAACGGCGGCATACACCAGCAGCCAATAGCCGAAGGACGGGGTCATGCGGTACTCCTCGAGAGGGTCACGTCGAAATATTTGTGAAACTCTTAAAACATTTCGACAGGCGATTTTCAAACGAGGTGAAAGTAATTTTCGTGCACGGGTAAGAGGTGTCGTACAGAGACATGGCGTGTCGCGAATTATGAAAGTCGGCTGTACGAATTTTCATCGCCGAAAGACAGATCTTTCCCACGCTCAGTGTGGGAAAAATCGAATGTCTAAGGTCAGTCGTGCTGCATCCGGGCGCGCTTGAGCAATTTCTTGCAGCGTTCGGACAAATGCAGCACCCGCAGGTGCTTGCCGGCCTTGGTGTAGCGCTCGCGCAAGGTGCCCAGCGCAGCGATGGCTGAGTAATCGACAAAGCTCAGGTGGCGGCAATCCAGGGTCACTTGCGGCGGGTCATTGGCCGGATCGAACTGATTGAGAAAGGGTGTGGTCGAGGCGAAGAACAGCGTGCCATGCAGCCGATACAACTTGCTGCCGTCGCTCTCCAGATGACTGTCGGCATACAGCTGGCGGGCCTGCTGCCAGGCAAAGTTCAGCGCCGCAATGATGATGCCGCAGAGCACCGCGATGGCCAGATCGGTGAAAACGGTAATCACCGTCACCGCTATGATCACCAGCACGTCGTTCAGCGGCACTTTGTTCAGCACCCGCAACGAGGCCCAGGCGAAGGTCTGTTGCGACACCACGAACATCACCCCGACCAGCGCGGCCAATGGAATGCGCTCGATCAGCGGCGACAGAAACAGGATGAACAGCAGGATCGACACCCCGGCCACCGCCCCGGACACGCGCCCGCGACCGCCGGAACTGAGATTGATCATGGTCTGACCGATCATGGCGCAACCGCCCATGCCACCGAACGCACCGGACACCACATTCGCCACCCCCAGCGCCACGCACTCGCGATCCGGGTAACCACGGCTCTCGGTGATTTCGTCGGTGAGGTTCAGCGTCAACAGGGTTTCCAGCAACCCGACCAGCGCCATCAGGATCGCGTAGGGCGCGATGATCCGCAGGGTGTCCGGATTCCACGCGATGTCCGGCAGCGCCAGCGTCGGCAAGCCACCGGCAATGTGCGCCATGTCGCCCAGGGTGCGGGTCGGCAGGCCCAGCAGGTACACCGCCAGGCCCACACCGAGAATCGCCACCAGCGCCGGCGGCACCGTACGGGTCAGGCGCGGCATCACATAGACAACGGCCATGGTCACCGCGACCAGCCCGAGCATCATGTACAGCGGCGTGCCGCTCAGCCAGGCCTCACCGTTCTTGAAGTGTTCCAGTTGCGCCAGGGCAATGACGATCGCCAGGCCGTTGACGAAACCGAGCATCACCGGGTACGGCACCATGCGCACCAGCTTGCCGAGCTTGAGCAGCCCGAACGCGATCATGATCAGTCCGCTCAGCAACACCGTGGCCAGCAAATACTGCACGCCGTGTTGCACCACCAGTGCGACGATCACCACGGCCATCGAGCCGGCCGCTCCGGACACCATGCCTGGTCGTCCGCCGAACAGTGCGGTCAGGGTGCAGATGATGAATGCACCATAGAGCCCCATCAGCGGGTTGAGATGCGCCACCAACGCGAAGGCGATGCACTCGGGCAGCAGGGCGAAGGAAGTGGTGAGTCCGGCCAGGACATCGGCGCGTAGACGTTTTGCTTTCATGGGGGGAACGCACACTGGGAGAGACGAGAAATGAGTGTGCGGATGTTACGGAATCGGGGGCGGCCCGGCCAGTTGCAGGGACTTCGAAAACGCCATCGCGGGCAAGCCCGCTCCCACAGGCTCTATGGCGTTCACAGACTTCGTGTACGACGCGGACACTGTGGGAGCGGGCTTGCCCCGGGCGGCGTTCCGACGATGAACGATGACGCGGTCTACAGCGAACTCACACCATCTCGCCGCGAATCCACTCAACCACCGACGTCCGCTTCGGCACCCAGCCCAGCAGCTCCCGCGCCTTACTGCCACGCACCCGACTGTTGGAACCCAAACCATAGTTGGCCATTTCATAGCCCCACTCGGCTTCGGCGTCCTTGAGCGGCCAGTCTTGCGGTTCGCCAAGGTTCAGCGCCTGGGCCATGGCGGTGGTCATGTCGATGAACGACGCTTCACCGCTTTCGACGAAGTAGAAGGTGCCGGGAACATTTTGAGTCAGCGCCAGCAGGTACAGCGCCACCACGTCCTCGATGTGCACGTTGGACCAGATGTTCTGGCCGGTGCCGACATGGCGCACCACGCCGCTTTTACGCGCCTGTTTGAGCAGGCGCGGCAGTTGCACGCTGTCACGATGGACGCCCAGGCTGTGACCATAGATCAGCGTGTTGCAGATCACCGCCGAGTTCACCCCGTCCATGGCCGCCGCCAGGATCAGGTTATCGATGGCCACTCGCGCCGCCTTGTCGACAGTCGGCTCCGGCAGGTTGCCTTCGAAGTAGATGACATCGCTGGATTTACCGCCCGAGGCATCACCGACAATGCTCGAACCGCTGGTATGCAGGAACACTTTGCCGGAACCGCGCAAGGCATCGAGCAATGCTTGCACCGCACCACGATGGTCGCTGCTGGCGGCGTTGATCACCGCGTCGGCAGCCAGCGCCTGATCGGCCAACAGGGCGGAGTCGTCGAGGGTGCCGATCACCGGTGTGATGCCCAGTGCACGCAGTTCATCAGCTTGTTCGGCGCTGCGCGCCAGACCGGTGACGTTGTGGCCGGCCTGGACCAGACCCGTGGCGATGGAGCCGCCGATAAAACCGGGAGCACCGGTAACGAATACGTTCATGGAGAAACTCCCTGCGTTGATAAGTGATGCAAGGAGTATCCAGCAGCGATCCCTGGCGAAAAATCCCTGCCGGCCCAATTCACTCTTGCGCAAGAATCACGAATCAACCCTTGAAGTCTGCGCTCGCATAATCCGCCAACTTGCCCTGGATAAAGTCCAGGAAGCATTGAATCCGCAGGGCCAGCTGCGAGTTGCGGTAGTACACCGCGTTGATCGGCTGGCGATAACCGCTGTTGAACTCGGCCAACAACACTTTCAAGCGTCCGGCACGAATGTCTTCGATGGTCATGAAATGCGACAGGCTGGCGATACCCTGGCCGTCCAGGGCCAGATGGCGGATGGTCTCACCGCTGGAGGCGCTGATCGACGCCTGGATCGGCCAGCGATCGCCCTGCACATAACGCAGCGGCCATTGGTTGAGGCCTTCATTCTGGGTGAACCCCAGCAGCGTATGGTTGGCCAGGTCAGCCACGGCGGTCGGCGTGCCGTGCTTTTCCAGGTAGGCGGGGCTGGCGACGATGTGCAACGGGCTGCAACCCAGGGAGCGGGCATGCAGGGTCGAGTCGGTCAGGGTGCCGATGCGGATGGCGATGTCGGTGCTCTGTTCCAGCAGGTCGATGATCAAGTCATTGCTGTTGAGTTCGAGCTGGATGTCGGGGTAGAGCCGGCGGAATTCATCGATGTAGGGCACGATGGCGTGCAGCATGAACGGCGATGCCGCGTTGATGCGCAAACGCCCGGACGGCGTTTGCTGGCGTGAGGACAGACGCTCTTCGAGCTCGTCCATCTGATCGAGAATCCGCTTGGCGTGCTCGAAGAAGTACTTGCCCTCTTCGGTCAGGTCCATGCGCCGCGTGGTGCGGTTGATCAGCGTGGTGTCGAGCTTGGCCTCCAGTCGCGACAGCGTACGACTGACCGCCGACGGCGTTTGCCCGACCTGCTCGGCCGCCGCAGAAATCGACCCGCATTCAATCACGCAGACGAAAATCTGCAATTCATCGGATCTGGCTTTCACGTGTGTTCCTTATCGATAGCTCAGCGACGCGCATCAATCGCTCTTCGTAGGAGCCGGCTTGCTGGCGATAGCGTCCTCTAGATCGCCATCGTCGGAACGCCGCCCGCAGCAAGCCGGCTCCTACAGGTTCTGGTTCCAGATATCGATAGTAGCGGAGCCTCAGGCCTTCAGGCCAAACACCTCAGCCAAATGCTGCTCATAGCGCGCCACGTCACCCTCGATGTTCGGGCGTTTCATCACGTCCACGCACAGGAAGGTCGGCAAACCGGTCATGCCAAGGAACTCGTTGGCCTTGTGGAACGGGAAGTAAACCGCGTCCACACCCTTGGCTTCGAAGAAATCACTCGGGTCGTCGAAGGCTTGCTGCGGGGCGTTCCAGGTCAGCGACAACATGTACTGCTTGCCGTGAATCAGGCCGCCGCTGCCGTACTTCTGCAAGGCGTCGGAGCGGGTGCGGCCGTCGCTGGCATAGAGGCTGCCATGGCCTTCGGTGAAGACTTCGTCGATGTACTTCTTCACGGTCCACGGCGCGCCCATCCACCAGCCGGGCATCTGGTAAATGATCACGTCGGCCCAGAGAAACTTGGCCACTTCTTCGGCGACGTCGTAGCCCTCGTCGATGAAGGTGGTTTTGACATCCACGCCGCCGCGATCCAGCACGCTCAACGCGGCTTCATGCAGGGTGGTGTTGTAGCGACCATCGGAGTGCGCAAATTTTTTGCAGCCATTGAGCAACAGGACTTTTTTCATGAGTGATCTCGGGAAGGTCAGGAATTCGATGGCGGCAGGTTAACGATCTGCCTCGCGCGGAATAAGCATCGATTTGGCAAAATTCATTTGACCCACAAGCACGAATCAATACGCGATTATTGCCTTAGACTTGCGCCAGTTCTGACTTGAGGAGAGATGTACATGAGTGAAATCCAGGGCTTCATCCTGCACGCCAAGACCCGTCCGGAAAAATCCGACGCCTTCGAAGCGTTTTTCAGCAGCTATGTGGAGGCGAGCCGTGCCGAACCCGGTTGCATCGAATACCACATGCTGCGCGACAAACAGGACCCGACGCTGTTCATCTTCTACGAGATCTGGCAATCCCAGGCCCACCTCGACGTGCACTCTAACCTGCCGCACATGAAGCAATTCCTCGAGCAGCGCGATGAATACCTGGAATGGGACTTCGAGATCCGTGCCATCGAGATGATCAGCCCGTCGTCCGCTAGCCGCTGATCAGCAAATGGCCGCCGAGCAACCCCAGGCCAATGAAGAACACGCGCTTGAACCACAGGGCGCTGATCCGCTGGCGCAGCGATTGCCCCAGCCACATGCCGAGCATTGCCGGGATCAGCGCCAGCAGCGACGCGCTCAACTCGCCCCCGCCGAGAGCGCCGCGCCATAGCAATCCACCGGCCAGGGCCAGGGTCGAGACGGTGAACGACAGACCCAGCGCCTGCACCAGTTCGTCCTTGCTCAAACCCAGCGCTTGCAGATAAGGCACCGCCGGAATCACGAACACGCCGGTGGCCGAAGTGATCACGCCGGTCAGCACGCCACACAATGGCCCGAGCCAGCGTTCGCTACGCCGCCCCACACGCAAAGTCGGCAGGAACAAACCGCTCAACGCATACAGCAACAATGCCGCCCCCAGCCCCCGCACCACCCAATGGCCACCGCTCATGCCGATCCACAGCGTGCCCGCCCCGGTGCCAAAAAAAATCGCCAGCAGCATTGGCCACAGCCGTTTGACCAGCCCCGACAGGTGCCCGCCGAATGCCAGTTGCCAGACATTGGTGAGGGTCGCCGGAATGATCAACAGCGCCGCTGCCTGCGTCGGTGCCATAGCCAGGCCGAGCAGACCCATGGCAACGGTCGGCAGACCGAGGCCGATCACGCCCTTGATCATGCCGGCCAGCACAAAGGTGCCGATAACCAACAACGAAAGGGCCAATCCGAGATTCTGATAAAACGCCGAAAGTGTATTCATGGGGCCATGGTGAGCCCGCGAGGGTTGGTTGAAAATCTGCCATATACTGAGGTTGCCTCTTGTTTTGAAAGAGGCTGAATATTTCACTGCAGCGACTGGCCACTTCGCGGGCAAGCCCGCTCCCACAGTGGATCGCATTTCTTCCGTGAGAACTCGGTCACCTGTGGGAGCGGGCTTGCCCGCGAAGGCGTCTGCCCGGACAACATCACATTCAAGGTTGTACCGATGCACTTCGACCTCACCGACCTGCGCCTCTACCTGAACATCCTCGACACCGGCAACATCACCGCCGGCGCTGCCCGCAGTCACCTGTCCCTGGCAGCGGCCAGTGCACGCATTCGCGCCATGGAAGCCTCACTGGGGATCGAGTTTCTCGAAAGAGGCCGGCGCGGGGTAACGCCAACACCCGCCGGCAAGGCCCTGGCCCAGCATGCCCGTACCCTGATGCAACAGGCCGAACGCCTGCAGCAGGACCTGGCCGAATACGCCAAGGGCGTCAAAGGCCAGGTGCGATTGTTGTGCAACACCACGGCGATCACCGAGTACCTGCCGGAGTTGCTCGCCGATTTCCTGCGCGACCATCCCAACCTCGACATCGACCTGCAGGAACTGCCCAGTACCCGTATCACCCACGCCTTGCGCCAGGGGGCGGCGGACCTGGGGATCGTCTCGGATGCGGTGGACACCCATTCCCTCGTCACCCTGCCCTTTCGCGACGATCCGTTGGTACTGATCATGCCGCCTGGGCATCCCCTGGCCGAAGGCGAGCCACCGAATTTCAGCGACACGCTGCAGCACCACTACGTCGGCCTGACCGCCGATAGCGCGTTGGCGGTGTACCTGGAAGAACAGGCTTTGCACACAGGCCTGCGCATGCAGATCCGCATCCGTGCCGAAGGCTTCGACGGCGTGATGCGCATGGTCGCGCACGGTGCCGGGCTGGGTATCGTGCCACTGGCCGCCATCCGCCGCTGGACGGTGGATCAACCGCTGAAAAGCTACGCGCTGAAGGAGCCATGGGCACAACGAAAACTGCTGCTGTGCGCACGCTCATTCGAGCACCTGCCCGGTTATGCCAGAGCCTTGCTGGAGGCGCTACGAAGCGCAAACCGTCGCGAAAATCCTTGAAAATCACCGTTCAACCCTACGCGCGGTTGTATAACCAAGGAGTCACCCAGAGTAATATTCGACCTTTCAAATCAGACCTGGCCACAACAAGCAGAAGGGAACCAGATGGCGGATGAAATAGTGCAACAGGGGACGCTCAAGCGGGGGTTGAAGAATCGCCATATTCAACTGATCGCCCTGGGTGGGGCCATTGGTACGGGGTTGTTTCTGGGCTCTGCCGGCGTGCTCAAGTCCGCCGGTCCCTCGATGATCCTCGGCTATGCGATAGCCGGGTTTATCGCGTTCCTGATCATGCGCCAGCTCGGCGAGATGATTGTCGAGGAGCCGGTGGCCGGCTCCTTCAGCCACTTCGCCCACAACTACTGGGATGGCTTCGCCGGCTTCCTGTCCGGCTGGAACTACTGGGTGCTGTATGTGCTGGTAGGCATGGCCGAGTTGACGGCCGTCGGCAAGTACGTGCAGTTCTGGTGGCCGGAAGTGCCGACCTGGGTCAGCGCCGCGGTGTTCTTCGTGCTGGTCAACCTGATCAATACGCTGAACGTCAAAGTCTTCGGTGAAATGGAATTCTGGTTCGCGATCATCAAGGTCGTGGCCATCATCGGCATGATCGTACTGGGCTGCTACATGTTGTTCAGCGGCACCGGCGGCCCGCAAGCGTCGGTGAGCAACCTGTGGGACCACGGCGGGTTCTTCCCCAACGGCTACAGCGGTCTGCTGATGGCGATGGCGTTCATCATGTTTTCCTTTGGTGGCCTGGAGCTGGTCGGCATCACCGCCGCTGAAGCCAGCGAACCACGCAAGGTCATTCCCAAGGCCATCAACCAGGTGGTTTACCGGGTACTGATCTTCTACGTCGGCGCGCTCACCGTGCTGCTGTCGTTGTATCCGTGGGACCAACTGCTGCAAACACTCGGCGCTTCGGGCGATGCCTACAGCGGCAGCCCGTTCGTGCAGATTTTCGCCTTGATCGGCAGCGACACCGCCGCGCAAATCCTCAACTTCGTGGTCCTGACCGCGGCGCTGTCGGTGTACAACAGCGGCGTCTACTGCAACAGCCGCATGCTCTACGGCCTGGCCGAGCAAGGCGACGCGCCCAAGGTGCTGATGAAACTGAACAAGCAGGGCGTTCCGTTGCTGGCGCTGGGCGTATCGGCGCTGATCACGATGCTGGTTGTACTGGTCAACTTCATCGCTCCACACGAAGCGCTCGAGTTGCTATTCGCCTTGGTGGTCGCGTCCTTGATGATCAACTGGGCGCTGATCAGCCTGACACACCTGAAATTCCGCAAGGCCATGGGCCAGCGCGGTATCGTGCCGGGCTTCAAGGCCTTCTGGTCGCCGTACACCAATTACCTGTGCCTGGCGTTCATGGCCGTGATCATCTGCGTCATCTGGATGATTCCGCCGGTACGCGCTTCGGTGTACGCCATGCCGGTGTGGGTGCTGTTGATCTACGCTTGCTACCGGTTGCGCATGGCCAGGCATCGAAAGCTGCCAGTGGCTCAGTAACCCCGCCAAATAAAACGCCCCGGCATTCGATGAATGCCGGGGCGTTTTTCATGGGGTGCGCAAATCGGGGAGCGCTTCTGGATACTTCAATGTCGACCACAGACAACTGATGCCCGGCCAAGCCCTATAGGGTGCGACTTCAGCTCTCCCTCACGCCCGGAGTCATCATGACCGCACCGATTACCGTTCTTCGCGATACCCACCCGCTGCCCGTACTCGACGCCTGCAAATGGGAAAAACTCGAAGGCGACCCGCACACCGTCAACCTCAACGCCTACACCAGCGAAGACGGCAGCAAGATCATGGGCACCTGGATCTGCACGCCGGGCAAGTGGTACGTGGAATACGTGAAGTGGGAATACTGCCACTTCCAGGAAGGCTACTGCATCATCACTCCGGAAGGCATGGCGCCGATCCACCTGCGCGCCGGTGACATTTTCGTCATCGAGCCGGGGATGAAAGGCACATGGGAAGTAGTGGAAACCGTGCGCAAGTATTTTGTGTTTGCTTGAACACCCCCGCTAAAACCACAATCGACGTTCGCAGTACCCTGCCGCAGCGAGTGGCTACCGAAGTAACGACTCGCTGCGGCACAAGCCCTCCACAATCACCTGCGCCTGCAATCGGCCCTTCCCGAAAACGTCCTGCACGCTCAAAACGCCCACACGCCCCCATTCGCTGCGGACCCGCCAGATCTCTCGACAAAACAAAATGGTTGCTTATTGCCATTCCGTGACCGACTGGTTTTAATCGCGAACGCAAAGCTTGCTCGTGTCGATTTCAGACACAGTGGTGACGCGATCAGAAAACTCGAGCGGCGGACAAGCCGGGTAAGGTGGCGCTGCTTTTTCATCGAAATAACCACATCGCGATGATGGGTTTGACAAGAACAGCAGCGCCTGGAGGGCGCCGCTTTCAGAAAGGGCTACAGGCAACCCGTGATGATCGCTGCCCCCCATCAGCACGCCTAAATGTCGTTCACCAGAGAAAAAAAATAATGATCAGCCCGAGTTCCAAGGATTCGAGTGGCCAATTGGCGCAGGGCTTCAAGCCTCGTCACGTCACCATGTTGTCTATCGCCGGGATTATCGGCGCCGGTTTGTTCGTGGGCTCAGGACATGCCATTGCGGCGGCTGGCCCGGCCGTGCTGCTGGCCTATCTGTTCTCGGGCCTGCTGGTCGTTCTGGTCATGCGCATGCTCGGTGAAATGGCGGTGGCCAACCCGGACACCGGTTCGTTCTCCACCTATGCCGACCAGGCCATCGGCCGTTGGGCGGGCTTCACCATCGGTTGGCTCTACTGGTGGTTCTGGGTGTTGGTGATTCCTATCGAAGCGCTGGCAGCCGGCCATGTGTTGAACCAGTGGTTTCCCCAGATCGATGCCTGGCTGTTTGCCTTGGTGTCGATCATTGCACTGGTGGTGACCAACCTGTTCAGTGTCTCCAAGTACGGCGAATTCGAGTTCTGGTTCGCCATGGCCAAGGTCGTGGCGATCATTGGTTTCATCGGTGTAGGTTTTGCCGTGTTGATGGGCTGGGTTCCCGACCGGGAAGTCAGCGGACTGAGCGGCCTGATGGCCGAGCACGGAGGGTTTGCTCCCAACGGCCTGTCGGCGGTAGTCGGCGCCTTCATCACCATCATGTTCAGCTTCATCGGGACCGAGGCGGTCACCATCGCCGCCGCCGAATCCGACAACCCGTCGCAGAACATTGCCAAGGCCACCCGCTCGGTGATCTGGCGCATCGGGGTGTTTTACCTGCTGTCGATTTTCGTGGTCATCTCCGTGGTGCCTTGGAACGACCCGCTATTGGCTTCGGTAGGCTCCTACCAGCGCGCACTGGAAATCATGAACATTCCCCACGCCAAGTTCATGGTGGACGTGGTGGTGCTGATTGCCGTGGCCAGTTGCATGAACTCCTCGATCTATATTGCCTCGCGCATGCTGTACTCGCTGGGGCGCCGTGGCGATGCGCCGAAAGCGCTGAAGGAGACCTCCTCCGAAGGCGTGCCACGGGCGGCGGTCATCGCCAGTACCGTGTTGGGTGCGGCGATTACCGTTTGGAGCTACTTCATGCCCGCCGGGTTGTTTGAGTTCCTGCTGGCCAGCTCCGGCGCGATTGCATTGGTGGTGTACCTGGCCATTGCGGTATCGCAGTTGCGCATGCGTCGGATGCTGCGTCGGCAGAACGTCGAACTGACCTTTCGCATGTGGCTGTTTCCATGGCTCACATGGCTGGTGATCGCGTTCATTTGCGCTGCGCTGGCAGTCATGATGGTCTCCCCGCAACACCGTACCGAAGTGAGCACGACCATTGGCCTGGCGCTGGCGATTTCCTTTATCGGCCTGGTCACATCGCGTCAACCTGCGCAATCGGCAAGGGCGACGTCAGTGGGATAACACCAGAGAGATACCTGCGAGAACCTGATACTTGCGCGTACCCGGGGCAGGGGCGTTACACGCTACCGTGCCTTGGGCCGCCCTCTCTCTTTGTGAGGACATGACCACGATGTCATCGAGCTCCAGCGTATCCGTCGGTACGACGACCCGATCGGTTGGTTTTCTGTTGCTGGATCAATTCACGCTGATTTCCCTGGCCTCAGCCGTAGAGCCATTGCGCATGGCCAATCAATTGTCAGGGCAAGAGCTATACCGCTGGCACACGTTCAGCCTCGGTGGCGAGCCGGTATGGGCCAGTGACGGCGTGCCGATCACCCCGGATGCTTCGTGGAACGATCCCTGGGTGACAGACACTGTGATCGTGTGCGGTGGCATAGGTATCCAGAATGTGGTTACCCGCGAGCACATTGCCTGGCTCAAAGCCCTGGCGCGTCAATCCAGGCGGCTGGGAGGCATATGCACCGGTAGCTGGGCACTGGCCAAAGCGGGCCTGCTCGATGGCTACGAGTGCAGTGTGCATTGGGAGTTTCTGGCCGCCATGCAGGAAGCTTTCCCGCGGGTCAGCATGAGCGCGAGCCTGTTTACCCTTGACCGGAACCGGTTCACCAGCTCCGGCGGAACAGCGCCCATGGACATGATGCTGCACCTGATCGGCCGCGATCATGGCCGTGAATTGTCCGCTGCCATTTCGGAGATGTTTGTCTACGAGCGCATACGCAACGAACAGGACCATCAGCGCGTACCGCTCAAGCATGTGCTGGGCACTCATCAACCCAAGCTGCAGGAAATCGTTGCGTTGATGGAGGCCAACCTCGAGGAGCCGATCGACCTGGATGACCTGGCAGATTACGTTGATTTGTCACGTCGACAGTTGGAGCGGCTATTCCAGAAATACCTGAACTGCACGCCGTCCCGTTACTACCTCAGATTACGCCTCATTCGAGCGCGGCAATTGCTCAAGCAAACGTCGATGTCGATCGTTGAGTTGACGGCGGCCTGCGGTTTTGTGTCCACGCCCCACTTTTCCAAATGCTATCGCGAGTACTTCGGCGTTCCACCCAGCGACGAGCGCGCCGGCTCTGAAATGAGTCAAAAGCCGGCAACGCTTACGATTGTTCAGCAGCCATCGACCAGGCCGGTGACGACGCTGGAGCAGGCGCGAAATGAGTCGACATTTGCCAGCGTACGGATGAGCGATCATTCCTGATAGCGCCCCTCACAAAGCCTGCGATCCTTTTCCGATAAAAAAACCGGGAAGCCGCCCGACGCGGCCCCCGGTAAATGTTGATGCGCACATGCCTTACCTGTAGGAGCGAGCTTGCTCGCGAAAAACCCGAGGACAACGCGGGGTGTCAGACACCCCGCGTTATCGTTAACGACCATCGCGAGCTATCGAGCGTCGACCAGCTGCTCCTACAGGGGTTTGCGGTAGCTGTTGATGATCGCCGAGAAGTCGTTGCCGCCTTCCCCACGCAAACTCATCGCCTGATACAACTGCTGGGCCACCGCGCCGAGTACCACCGGCTGGTGCGCCTGACGCGCCGCTTCTGTAGCCAGCCCCAGATCCTTGAGCATCAGTTCGGCGCCGAAGCCGCCGGTATAGCCGCGCGAAGCCGGTGCCGTTTCAACGATACCCGGCCATGGGTTGTACATCTCCGAACTCCAGCAACGCCCGGTGGAACTGTTGATGATGCCCGCCAGCACCTTGGTGTCGATGCCGAGGGCGTCGCCCAGCGCCATGGCCTCGCTGACGCCGACCATGGAAATGCCCAGCAGCAGGTTGTTGCAGATCTTGGCGATTTGCCCGGTGCCGACCTCACCACAATGAACGATGTTGCGGCCCATCTGCGCCAGTACCGGTTGCAGGGTGGCGAACAGTTCTGGCGTGGCGCCAACCATGAAGGTCAGTGTCCCGGCGGCTGCACCACCGGTACCGCCAGAGACCGGCGCGTCGGCCATGGCCACGTCCTGTTTCGCGGCGGCAGCGGCCACGTCCCGTGCGGTCTGCGGATCAATGGTGCTGCAATCCACGGCCGGTACACCTTTACCGATACCGGCGAGCACGCCGTCTTCACCCAGCCAGACGCTGCGCACATGCACGGCGGCAGGCAGCATGGTGATCACAAGTTCCGCGCCCTCTGCCGCTTCACGGGCCGATGCGCTGATGCTGCCGCCCAGTTGTTCCAGTTCCGCCAGCACGGCTTTGTTCAAATCGACCAGACGCAGCGCATGGCCGGCCTTGATCAGGTTGCGTGCCATCGGGGCGCCCATGTTGCCCAGACCGATAAAAGCGATTTTCATGTCCGGCTCCTTAACGCAGATTGATCGTGGTGTTCACACCGTCGTTGACACTGTCGTCATCGAACCAGCGGCTGGTGACGGTCTTGGTCTGAGTGTAGAACTGCACCACTTGCTTGCCGTACGGGCCAAGGTCGCCAAGCTTGGAACCCCGCGAACCGGTGAAGCTGAAGAACGGCACCGGCACCGGGATCGGGATGTTGATACCGACCTGGCCGACATCGATTTCATTCTGGAACTTGCGCGCAGCCGCACCGCTCTGGGTGAACAGGCCCGTGCCGTTGCCGAACGGGTTGGCGTTGACCAGGGCGATGGCCTCATCGAGGGTGGCAACTTCCAGCACCACCAGCACCGGGCCGAAGATTTCCTGGGTGTAGATCTGCATGTCGGTGGTCACGCCGGAGAACAGGGTCGGGCCGACAAAGTTGCCCTTCTCGTAACCGGGAACCGAGATCTCGCGACCGTCCAGCTCCAGTTTCGCGCCTTCCTTGATGCCGCTTTCGATCAGATCGAGAATCCGCGCCTTGGCTTTTTTCGAGATCACCGGACCGACATCGGTGCCCGGCTCGCTGCCGGCATTGACCTTGAGTTTTTGCGCCAGCGCCTTGAGATCCGGCAGCCATTGTTTGGCCGCGCCCACCAGCACCACCACCGAGGTGGCCATGCAGCGTTGCCCGGCAGCGCCGAAACCGGCACCCACCAGCGCATTCAGCGCTTGTTCGCGATTGGCGTCCGGCAGCACCACGGCGTGGTTCTTCGCGCCCATCATCGATTGCACACGCTTGCCGTGTTTGCCGGCCAGGTCATAGACGTGGGTACCGACAGCGGTCGAACCGACGAAGGAAACGGCCTTGATGTCTTTGTGGGTGCAGAGCCCGTCCACCACATCCTTGCCACCATGCACGACGTTGAGCACGCCAGCCGGAATACCCGCCTCAATCGCCAGTTCCACCAGGAGCATGGTCGACATCGGGTCCTGTTCCGACGGTTTGAGCACGAAGGTGTTACCGCAGGCGATGGCCATCGGGAACATCCACAGCGGAATCATCGCCGGGAAGTTGAACGGCGTAATGCCCGCGCACACGCCGATCGGCTGGCGCAGGGTGTAGGTGTCGACGCCACCGGCAACGTTTTCGGCGAACTCGCCCATTTGCAGGCTGCCGATGGAGCAGGCGTGCTCGACCACTTCCAGGCCACGGAAAATATCGCCTTCGGCGTCGGCAATGGTCTTGCCCTGCTCGGCGCTCAGGACGGCGGCGATGCGCTTGGAGTGCTCGCGGATCAGTGCCTGGAGCTTGAGCATGATGCGCATGCGCGCGCCGATGGGTGTCAGTTTCCAGGTCTGGAATGCACGATGAGCGGCGCTGACGGCAGCATCGACTTCTTCAGCGGTGGCAAACGGCACCTTGGCCAGCACTTGCTGGGTCGCCGGGTTGATGATGTCGTGCCATTCGGTGGACTTTGATTCGACCCACTGGCCGTCGATCAACAGTTTGACCTTCTGCACGGTGGTGTCATTGGGCGTGAGCGATACGTTCATGTGGGTCTCCAGATCTTTGTTGTTATCTTGGGAGCCAAGGCGAAATAGTCGCCTTGAGAAGAGGCGTGTGCCGCGAATTGGTTAACGGGCTGTTTTTGGAGTATAGATGTGCAAACTTCTGATAAGAACGCACATAAAAACCGGTCCAACATGCAAAAAAACATCACCTCCCTCGGCTCGTTGAACTGGGACGACCTCAAGTTTTTCCTGGAAGTCGCCCGCACCCGCAAAGCCAGCACCGCGGCCAAGCGCCTGGCGGTGGACTACACCACGGTGTCGCGGCGCATCAGCTCCCTGGAAACGGCGCTGGGCACATTACTGTTCGAGAAATCCCGGACCAGCGGCTTTGTCCTGACCGCCGAAGGCCAGCGGTTGATGGGCTATGCCGAGTCGATCGAAAGCACCTTGCACATGGCGTGCGAGCAGGTCTCCGGGTCCGGCGTGGCGCTGTCCGGTCATGTACGCATGGGCTGCACCGAAGGCTTCGGCAGTTTTTTCATCACGCCGCAGCTGAGCCACTTCGTCGACACCTATCCGGCGATTTCGGTGGATATCCTGCCGTTGCCGCACTTCATCAGCCTGTCCAAGCGCGAAGCCGACATCGTCATCGCCCTGGAGCGTCCGGAGCATGGCCCATACGTCTGCTGCAAACTGTGCGACTACCGGCTGCAGCTGTACGCAACCCAGGATTATCTGGACAACCACCCGGCCATCCGCCGCCCGGCAGACCTGGCGAAACATTCGTTTATCAGTTACGTCGACGACCTGGCGTTCAGCTCGGAGCTGTTGTACCTGGCCAATGTACTGCCCGGCGCCAGTGCCAATCTGCGCAGCACCAGCGTGATCGCGCAGTTCGTGGCCGCGCAGCAGGGACGCTCACTGGCAATCCTGCCGTGCTTCCTCGCCACTCAGGACCCTCGCCTGCTGCCGGTGTTGCCGCAGGAAATCAACATCACTCGACAGTTCTGGATGTACTGCCGCGAAGACCTGCGCAAGCTCAAGCGGATTACCCTGTTGTGGGATTACATCAGGGAGGTGACCGAGCGCAATCAGGGCCTGTTGATGGGTGACAGTCGGGAGATCCTGTTCGCCGACTGATGGGCTCGCTCCAAGCGCTGTCAGTCGCGGCCCTCCTTTAGCTCCAGCATCAACCCGCTCAAGCGTTTGACCCGGCGTTTCACCGCCTCTTCAAACACGCCCGCACGCGACTCGATCAAGGTGAACCAGTCCTTGGCCCGGGTAATTCCGGTGTAGATCAGTTCCTTGGTGAGCACCGGATTCAGGGCGTCGGGAAGAATCAACGCGGTATGCGCGAACTCCGAGCCCTGGGATTTATGCACGGTCATGGCGTACACGGTTTCGACATCATTCAGGCGGCTTGGCAGGACAAACCGTACGCCACCCTGACCATCATTTCGTGGGAACGCCACTCGCAGAACCTGCTTTCCAGTCTCATGGCCCTCCTGTTCCGGGAGCTTGAGGGCGATGCCGATATCGCCGTTCATCAAACCCAGCCCGTAATCATTGCGGGTCATCAGTACAGGGCGACCTTCGTACCACTGCTGGTCGCTGTCGATCAGGCGCGCCCTGAGCAAGGCGTCCGTCACTCGCTGGTTCAAGCCCTCCACACCCCACGGTCCCTTGCGTACGGCACATAGCAACTGGAACGCGTCGAAGGCCTGCAGCACTTGTCGAGCCCAATCAATCCAGCGCGAACCCTCCAGCGGGCTGTCGAGTGGCGGCCGCTGATTGCGCAGCACGGTCAGGTAATGTCGATAACCCTGCGGGCTCTCACCATGGCCGTCGAGAAGCAAGCGTTCCAAGGCGCGGTCCTGCTCCCCCTTGAGGAGCAGGGAATACACATCGTCATGGCTGCGCGCAGACAACAACCTGCGTGCTTCTTCGGGTTGCTGCTGGTTGACCCAACGAGCCAGTTGACCAATACCGCTGCCCTCACCGAATCGCCGGGAATGGCGCAACATCACCACCTGTTGGGCCAATGGATGAGCGCCCTGCGTGTCCTCCTGCAATCCGCTGGCCTGCAGACTTTCGCCGCTGACGGCTTCCAGCCACTGGCGCGTCTGCGGGCTGTACCAGCCAGCCTCCGCGTCGCGACACAGATCCCCCAGTACCGCACCGGCTTCTACCGAAGCCAACTGATCCTTGTCACCCAACAGCACAAGGCGCGCATGGGCGGGCAAGGCGTCGAGCAGATTGGCCATCATTTCCAGGTCGATCATCGAGGCCTCGTCCACCACCAATACATCCAGCGGCAGGCGATTGCCCGCGTGGTGGCGAAAATGACGAGTCCCCGGCCGGCTGCCGAGCAGACGGTGAACGGTGGTGACGTCGGAGGGAATCTTGTCTCGTATGTCTTGCGTGACCTTCAAGGTCCGCACTTGCTGGCTGATGGATTCTGTCAGACGCGCCGCGGCCTTGCCGGTCGGTGCGGCGAGGCGGATGCGCAGGGGCTTGCCGGCCTCGACCGCCGGGGCCTGGAGCAATGCCAGCAAACGCACGACGGTGGTTGTCTTGCCGGTTCCCGGTCCTCCCGTCACGATGCTGAAGGCGCTACGGGTCGCCAGTGCGCAGGCAAGCTTCTGCCAGTCGATCACCTCACCGGGCCGGGCAGGACCAAACAATCCGGTAAGGCGCTGGAGCAAGTCGTTCGGCGTGGATTCGCGTTCCGTCAGACGCTCGCGCAACGAGAGGTCGATCCGTCGTTCGTAGGCCCAATAGCGGCGCAGGTACAAGCGTTTGCCCGATAACACCAAGGGGCGTTCGCGCACGTGGTCACGACTGTCGACAGCCAGCGCGACCAGGTCGCTGGCGGCCAGCACCTTGCACCAATGGGCCCCGTCCAGCGAGCCCAGCAATTGCGACGGTAACAGCATTGCGCCGCCTTGCACGTCGCCTTCGGGTGGCAAAGACAGGGCGAAGTCAGGTTCTTTCAGCGTCTCGAACAGGTCAAGGCAGACATGCCCGTGGCCCAATTGGTGGCTGGTCAGCGCGGCGGCCAGCAACACCAGCGGATCATCATCCGGAGCCAGTTCATGCAGAAACGCGACAAAGGCTTTGTCCAGTGCTCGCAACCAGCCACGTTCGACCCAACGCGTGAGCAACAGCAGCAAGTCGTCGGCACGACTCAGCGGCGCCAGTTCAGCCAGGCTTTCGGCTGCCAGCGATGTGGGCAACAAATCGGCGAAGGTGCGGTTCATAACAGTACTCCCTGTTCCCAGGCGGGCTCGGCCTTGGGTTCCGGCTTGCCCTGGAACAGTCTGTCCAGACGCTCGATCAGTTCTCTTGGCGGACGGGCAAAAAACACGCCCTGGCTGGCCGCACGCGTACCACGCAAAAACAGGTACAACGCACCGCCGACATGCCGGTCGTAGTCGTAATCGGCGACCCGCGCCTTGAGCTGGCGATGCAGGGCCAACAGGTACAACACGTATTGCAGGTCGTAACGGTTGTCGAGAATCGACTGTTCCATAGCCTGCTGGGTGTAGGCCGAATCATCGGCGCCAAGCCAGTTGGATTTGTAGTCGGCAACGTAGTAGCGGCCGTTGTGCTCGAACGTCAGGTCGATGAAGCCCTTGAACATGCCGTTGAGCAACACCGGCTCGGCCGCCACCCGGGCCACGCCGTTGTGGGTGTACTGGCACACCAGCGCGTCGAGCTTGAGCACATCGACCTTATGGCTGGCGAACCAGAACTCCATCTCGACCTGGTACTGCGTCAACTGCCCGAATATCACCGGGGCCTGACCGGCGCCCAGCGCCAACGGCGACTTGAGCAGATGCTGCAGCCAGTCATTGAGCGTGGTGATCCAGCCCTCCCAGCCTCGACGATTGCAGCGACGGGCAATGGCGTCGTTCACATCTTGCGGCGCCGCAGCAAAACCCTCGCCTCCCGCCCATTCGAGCAGACCATGGAGGAAGGTGCCGGGGTTCGGGCCGCGCGGGAAGCGATGGATATCGGCACCACCGGCCACCACTTCTCTGGGGGCCTGCGGGTCGAGACGTTCGTCATCGAACAGTTTTTGCGCCTGCGGACTCTCCGGCGCCTCGTCCGTGCCGACACTCAGGGTGTCGCCAATGCGCAACGCACTGTAGGAAGCGATCCACCAGTTTTCGCTGGCCTTGCGTTTCGGGATCAGCGGCACCAGCAGCGCCGCGTCGTTTTGCGGTGGCTGGTACTGCGCTGTAGTTGCTTCAGGCATCTGGGCATAGGCCAGCGCCGGGCAGTCCGTTTGCAGGTCCCGTAACCAAAGTTGCAACGCCGAGGACTCGGCCAAGGGCGCACCGCCACCCAACAGATAACCCAATGCCGACAGATGCAGCACCGAGCCATTGTTGTTGCCGCGCTTGAGGTCAGCCACTCCCAGCCAGCAGGCATGTTGCGCCCGGGTCAGGGCGACATAGAGCAAGCGCAGATCCTCGGCCAGGCGCTCATCATCCGCCAGGGCAATCAACTCTGCCGTCGGCTTCAACGAGATCTGGGCATTGCCTGATTCATCGTGGTAGTGCAACGGCAGGCGGCTGCCATCCACCGGTTTCGTCGAACAGATGAACGGCAGGAACACCAACGGGTATTCAAGTCCTTTGGACTTGTGAATGGTCACGACCTTGACCAATTGTTCATCGCTTTCCAGACGCAGGATCTGCTCTTCGCCAGCCTGCCCGGACAACGCCAGATGCTCGGACAAATGCCGGATCAGGGCTTGCTCGCCATCGAGTTCCGCGGCCGCCTGTTGCAGCAATTCGGACAAGTGCAACAGATTCGTCAACACCCGCTCGCCGTCACTGCGTGCAATCAGCGCCTGGGGCAGGCGGAAGTCGTGCAGCAAGCGCCGCAGCATCGGCAACACGCCCTGCTTGCGCCAGACTTCGCGATAGCCACGGAACTGCATGACCCTGGATTCCCAGGCCAGCTCGTCCTGATTCAGCCGCTCCAGCTCAGTCAACGAAAGGTTCAAGGTGATGCTGGCCAACGCCGCCCGTAGCGGTCGCTCGACATCCGGCTCGGCGCAGGCCTTGAGCCAGGTCAGCACGTCATGAGCCTCTTGAGCAGCGAACACCGAGTCCTTGTCCGACAGGTAAACACTGCGCACGCCCCGCGCGGCCAATTCGGCACGAACCGCCTGTGCTTCCTTGCCATCGCGTACCAGGATGGCGATGTCCGCCGGCAGCAGGCCTCTGAAGGCTTTGCCGTCCTGGGTGAACCCCGCTTGCTCCTGCTGTCCGCCATTGAGCAACGCGGTGATCTCACTGGCGCAGGCAGCCGCCAGATGTTGCCGGTACACCGCACCGGACAACGGTTGATCGGCCGCCAAGTGCCAGATGTTCAAGGCCGGGACTGCCTGATCGTTTATGCGCAGGACTTCTTTGCGGCCCTGGGAGGCAACCGGCGTGAACGGAACCGGGTTGTCGCCATTCTTCTCCCGAAAGAGGAAAGCCCCGCGCCCTGACTCCCGGGCTTCGGCCCGCTCGAACACATGGTTCACCGCGTTGACCATGCCATGGCTTGAGCGAAAGTTGGTGCCCAGGGTGTGCAGACGGCCGGTGGTGGCCTGCCGGGCGCGCAGGTAGGTATGGATATCGGCACCGCGAAAAGCGTAGATCGCCTGCTTCGGGTCGCCGATCAGGAACAGACCGCACTCGGGGCTGTTCTCTTCAATCCGGTAGATGCTCTCGAAGATCCGGTATTGCACCGGGTCGGTGTCCTGGAATTCATCGATCAGCGCGACCGGAAACTGCTCGCGAATCAGGGTTGCCAGTCGCTCGCCGCCATCGGACTGCAAAGCCGCATCAAGGCGCAGCAACATGTCGTCGAAGCCCATTTCCGCCCGGCGGCGTTTCTCTTCCTCGAACCGTGCCCCGACCCAGCGGGCGGCGTGTTGCAGTACGGCGGCATCGGGAGTTGGCAGCCCATCGAGACTGGCCTTGAGGCCGGCCATCGCATCGAGTCCCGGATGTCGAGGCGCTTCGCCCTTCCAGGCTTCGGCCATGCCATCCGGGGTCAGGCGCGTGAAGCCGGTGCCGATATCCAGTTGTTCAAGGGATTCGTCCTCGGCCCAGGCCTTGATCTTTTCGAACCAGGGCTCGAAATAGCGAGCCTGCATCTTGCGACCGTCGACAGCCTTGCTGGCAACGCCCTGGTGACAGATGGCAAGCAACTCGTCAGCCCACTGGAGCCACGGCTGCTTGAGTTCGATCAGGGCAACCCGTCGCTCTTGCAAGCACTGCGAAATAACCTCGGCGGGCTCTTTCCCTTGCAGCGTATCCCGCTCGCTGGCGAACAGCGCACGGATCCGTGGCAGCAACGCCGCCGGGCCGCCCCAATTGCTGCGCACCCAATTGAGCGCGTCACCTTGCATCGGGTAACAGAACAGCCGCCAGTAATCACGCAGGACTTCCCCCAGCAAGTCGCTGTGGTCGGTTTCCAGGGTCTGGGTAAACAGGCTGCCGCTGTCGAATGCGTGCTCGCGCAACATGCGCTGGCACCAACTGTGGATGGTCGAAACCGCCGCCTCGTCCATCCACTGGGCGGCGATATCCAGGCGGTTTGCGCACCCGGGCCATTGCTCGGGCAAGTACTGATCACGCAACTCGGCAATCAGGCTGTCGGGGGCAGGTGTTTCATCGCGGAAAAATCGTGCGGCCTCGGCGAGCCGCGTGCGAATGCGTTCGCGCAATTCTTTGGTCGCAGCGTCGGTGAAGGTCACGACGAGGATTTGCGGCGGCAGCAACTCGCGCCCGAACCCCGAGCCCTCGTCACCATGACCAAGGACCAGGCGCAGGTACAGCGCGGAAATGGTGAACGTCTTGCCGGTGCCGGCGCTGGCTTCGATCAGTTGGCTGCCACGCAGCGGGAATGCCAGGGCCAGAGGTGTCTTCGTGCTCATCAGCGCGGCTCCTCGCTGGACAGTGAACGCCAAGGGGCTTCAAGAAGCGGGCGATAGAGCGCATCACACCATTGGGGGAACGTCTCATCGGCGGTCAAGGCCGCGTAATCGGCGAATTGGCGTGCGAGTGCAGGGCTTTCGCGCCGCTCTCCGTCCGTCGTCTGCCCGTCGCCTTCATAGGCTTTGCGCGCAGCGGCCTCGGCCTTGACCGAGTCGGTTTGCCCCAGCCACGCGAAGGCGGTCTTGACCGCGATCGGCAGAGGCTGGCGCATACCCGACTGCCAGGCCAACAACAGGTCGCCGAGAATTTCCTGCGCGGTGGCCCCATCCAGCGGACCGAGCAACAGGCTGTCGTCGCTGGCCACCAGTGCGGTGGTCAGCGCCATTCCACTGGCACAAGCGATCAGATGATTGACCCACGGGCGTGTCAGGCGATGCCATTTGCGCGACTTGATCGAACCGATACTGTTGGGGATCGTAGTGATAGACAACAAACCACCATCAGCGCGCTGATGCAGGCCGCTGAGCCAGCCCTCGATGTGCAGGCCTTGCAGTTCAAGATTGACCGGCAACGCACTGCCGAGCGGTGTTGGCCATAAAGCCAGGAGCTGCTGGTGGCGTTGCAGCAAGTCCGGCAATGGTTCGATCAATTCACGTTGCAGGCACTCACCGAATCCGGCCATGGGCAGCAACCCGCTGTTTTGCAGGCGTTTCGCCTGATCCTCAAGCGCCTGCCCGGCATTTCCGGGATCTACCAGCCCTGCTTTGAGCAAACGGTCGCTGAGGCTGTAACGCTGCAATGCGTCCAGGACAAAAGGCTCTTCATCAGCCAATGGCACTTCTGCCGCCTCGAAGAAGATCTTCAATCGCTGGCTGAAAAAGTGCCGTACCGGATTGCGCAGGAAATCCTGCAGTTGACCAAGACTGAGTGGTTCATCCTGAACGTGAGCCTCGAGCACTTCGGCACTTGCCTGTTGCTCTGTGGCTTGATGAAGGACCTGCCATTCGGTGGCGTAGCTGAACGACTCATCCCCTTCGTGAAAGTAGCGAGCACTGAAGGGTTGCAACGGGTGTTCCCGGGTCATGCCTTCAATCAGGTCCTTGTCGCTTTGCGCCAATCGCCAACCGCTGGCCAAGTGGTCACGCAACTGGCCGATCAGTACCGAAGCAGGCCGCTCACTGTTGTCACGGATGCTGCGGCCCACCCAACTGATGTAGAGCTGGTCCCGCGCCGACAACAAGGCTTCCAGTAGCAGGTAGCGGTCATCTTCGCGCCGGGAGCGATCGCCTGGGCGGTAATCACTGCCCATCAGATCGAAATCCAGCGGCGGTTGCGCGCGCGGATAATCGCCGTCATTCATGCCCAACAGGCAGACCAGTCGGAACGGGATAGCACGCATCGGCATCAAGGTGCAGAAATTGACTGCACCGGCCAGGAAGCGTTGAGACAAACGCCCCTGATCCAGACCTGCGAGCCAGGCTTCACGGACGACGGTCAGCGGCAACTCGTCCTGCAACCCGACGGACTCGCAAGTCTCGAGCCAGGTCTCACGCAGCTCTTCGAGCTGAGCCAGCAAGTAGTCATCGTGTTCGTTGCTGGCAAGGAAGAACAACTGCACCAACGCCTGGAGCCGCAAACCCCATTGCTGTGGCGGTGCCGGCTGAGAGAGTTCGTGGTGAGCCACTTCCAGCGCGTCCAGCAGCGCAACCAGCGGGCCGATTAGCGCGGCGTCCAGGCCACCGATTTCGTCGTAGGGCTCGATACCCTCATAAGCATCGGCGCTGCCAACGGCATAACCGAGCAACATCCGGCGCAAGCCGAAACGCCAGCTATTTTGCTCCAGTTCATTCGGCAGCCCGAGCCCGGCACGTTGCTCGGCATTCATGCCCCAGCGAATACCGGCACCTTCGATCCAGCGGTGCAGCGTCGGCAGGTCACGCTCCTCGACACCAAAGCGAGCGCGCAGTGCGGGAACGTCCAGCAGATCGAGAATCTCACTGACGGGGAATCGGCTGTCAGGCAGCTTGAGCAGGTGCTCGACGGCAATCAGCAGCGGGTCGCGACCACGCTGGCCCTGATCCGCCAGGGTAAACGGAATGAAGCGTGGATCCTGGCGGTCAAGCTGACCAAACACGGCCCGAATGTGCGGGGCGTAGCTGTCGATGTCCGGGACCATCACGATGATGTCCCGGGGTCGCAATTGCGGGTCGGCGCTGAAGCGCGCGAGCAGTTGATCGTGAAGGATCTCGACTTCTCGCTGGGCACTGTGAGCAATGTGAAAACGGATCGACTCGTCCTGCTGCAAATCGATAGCCGGCCAATGCTCCCGGGTCTCGTTGAGGGGACGCAACTCGAGGATGTCATCCTGCAACTGGTTAAGCACATTCAGCGGCTGACCGTCACTGAACAGGTCGATGCGCCCGTCGCGGAATGCCGAGCGATAGCTGTTGGGATCGTCATGGCTGTCGAGCAGGTTGATGTAGTCCCGCCCCTGTTTACCCCAGGCAGCCAGCAGCGGATGCGCATGCTGGTGCAGGGTTTGCGGATCGATCACTACAGGCATCCCGCTTTTGCGGGCTTGACGCTTGTATTGATGCCGCAACAGGTCTTTATCGGCGACGATGTCCGCCCAATGGTGACGACACGGGTTGTGTACACACAGCAGGACCTGGCTGAAGCGTGCCAGTCCCGCCAGTGCTTCCAGGGCTTGGGCAGGCAGGGAAGAAATCCCGAAAACGATCACTCGCGAGGGTAAACCCTTGGGGGCTGTTTCGAGGTTATTGATGCGCTCGACAAATCGCTGATGGACACCGGCACGGCTTTGCGCCATGCCTTCCTCTCCCACATCCAGCAAGAGTGCGCGCCATAACTCTGCCTGCCAGCAATTGGCCGGCGTCAGGGGTTTGGCTTCGCCCCTGGCGTTTCTTGTTTGGTGTCGACCTTCTGCCCAGTCTTCGAGCCAGTCAGCCCGATAGACCTGGTACTGGTCGAACAGGTCCGCCAGACGCTCGGCCAATTGGTAGCGTTTACGCAGATCGGTGTCATGGGTCAGGAAACGCTGCAGTGGCTCGAAGTGCGGTTGGTTGATCAACTGCGGCAGCAGGCGCATCAAGCGCCAGGTCAGCGGGGCTTTATCCAGCAGGGACTTGGCCGGAATCTCATCGCGGCCAAGGACCATGCGATAGAGCTGCCACATGAAACTACCGGGCAACTGCACGTCGATGGCGGCGGCGATGCCACAGCCGCCCATGTCGTCATCCTCGGAATCTTCCGCCAGTGCCAGCTTCAGCCATTGGGCAATGCCATTGCTTTGCACCAGCGCAATTTCATTCTCCAGGGGAGCCAGCGGGTAGCGCCGCATCCAGCTGACCACCAGGCTGCGCAATTCGTCCAGGCGATTGCCGTGAACCACCATAAAACCAGCACTGAGGGACGTTGCATCCGGCATAAAGGCTTCCTTGGAAAGCGCAAAATCGAGGGACGACTTTAGCATTGAAGACGATTGGCTTCATTGTAGGAGCGAGCGGGCTCGCGATGGATGTTAACGATGACGCGGGTAACCTGATGCCCCGCGGTGCGCTCGGGCCTTTCGCGAGCAAGCTCGCTCCTACAGGGAGTTGGGGCGCCAAAAACAAAACCCCTACCTGCGTACGCAGATAGGGGTTTCGGAATTTAATCTTGAC
>NZ_AKJJ01000052.1:0-32036 GCF_000282395.1 Pseudomonas sp. GM55
GGGCGGCGTTCCGACGATGGCGCCCTTAAGGACGCTATCGCCGGCAAGCCGGCTCCTACAAAAAACAAATCACACCATTCAATGCCGGGTCACTTCATCCCCAGCCTCTTGGCCATCCGCCCAAGATTCGCCCGATCCAGGCCTAGTTCACGAGCTGCGCTTGCCCAGTTGTTGTTGTGCCGTTCCAGGCACGCACCGATCAACTGGCGCTGATAGTTTTCGGTCGCCTCGCGCAAGTCGCCGGTCACCACCTGCGTGACGGTGTCAGCGGGCTGCTCGGTAGCGGCTTCAATGCTGGTATTGGGCAAGTCCAGATCGGCGGCGCTCAAACTGAGAATCTTCGGTCGTTCCTTGCAATTGCCCAGGGCTTTCAAGGCGCTGCGGCCGATCAAATGTTCAAGCTCGCGCACGTTGCCGGGCCAGTCGTAGGCCAATAGCGCGGCCTGGGCGTCGCTGTTCAGGCGCAGGCTGTTGAGGCCCATGCGCGAGCGGTTCTGCTCCAGGAAGTAACCGCTGAGCAGCAATACATCGCGCCCGCGATCGCGCAGGGCCGGCACCAGCAGCGGATAAACGCTGAGGCGATGGTAGAAGTCGGCGCGGTAACGGCCGCTGCGCACTTCTTTGGCGAGGTCGCGGTTGGTCGCAGCGATCAGGCGCACGTCGACCTGATGCTCCTGGTCCGAACCCAGTCGCTGCAGTTGGCCGCTCTGCAACACCCGCAGCAACTTGGCCTGCACGGTCAGCGACAATTCACCGACTTCATCGAGAAACAGCGTGCCGCCATTGGCCAGTTCGAACTTGCCACGGCGGTCGTTCATCGCCCCGGTAAAAGCACCGCGGACATGGCCGAACAACTCGCTTTCCACCAGTGTGTCGGGCAACGCGGCGCAATTGAGGCTGATGATCGGTTTGTCGGCGCGGGGCGAGGCGGCATGGATGGCCTGGGCCACCAACTCCTTGCCGACCCCGGTTTCGCCAGTGATCAGCACGGTCAGGTCGCTGCCGCCCACCAGGCTGATTTCTTCGACCAGACGTTTATGCGCCTTGCTCTGGCCAATCATCTCGCGATTCTGCTGGCCGCTGGCCTGGCGGTAGACCTCGGCGCGCTGATGTTCATCTTCGACCCGGTTGTTCAACCGCTCGATGCGTTCGGCGGCATTGACCGTGGCGGCCGCGAGGCTGGCGAAGGCTTGCAGGGCATCCAGTTCGATGGGCTCGAAGCGTTCCGGATCGAGGGCATCGAGGGTCAACAGACCCCATGGCCGCTCGTCGATGAACAATGGGCAACCCATGCAGTCGTGGACCTCCAGGTGATCATCCAGGCCATCGACCAGACCGTCATAGGGGTCAGGCAAGTCGCTGTCGGCAGCGAAACGGGTCGGGCCGGGGCCGCTGAGCAGCGCTTCGAAACGTGGGTGCTCGCTGACCTTGAAGCGCCGACCGAGGGTGTCGGTGCTCAAGCCGTCGACGGCCAGCGGCACCAGCCATTCACCGTCAAGGCGCAGCAGGGCGGCGGCATCGCACGGCAACAGGGCGCGCATGGCTTCCAGCAGGCGGCGATAACGCTCGCCCTCGGGCAGTTCGCGGGACAGGTCGGAGACCAGGGGCAGCAAGGCAGTGAGCAGGGGTTTTGCAGTCATAGTGACTCCGTGTAGTCGGTATGACTATAAGGCAGACTGTGTCGAAATGACTATTATGTTTTCAACTTATTGATTTATAACGATTAAATACTTGGCATGAAAACTGATAAGCATAGGGTAATCCGTTAGCAACCCAAGAAGACCTGGAGTCACCTTATGCTGAGCGTTCAAGACCGTGCCATCGTCAAATCCACCGTACCGCTGCTCGAAAGCGGTGGCGAAGCGCTGATCACGCACTTCTACCGCATGATGCTCTCCGAATACCCGGAAGTCCGCCCGCTGTTCAACCAGGCCCACCAGGCCAGCGGTGATCAGCCGCGTGCCCTGGCCAACGGCGTATTGATGTATGCGCGCCATATCGACCAACTCGACCAGTTGGGCGACCTGGTGGCCAAGATCATCAACAAGCACGTGGCCCTGCAGATCCTGCCCGAACACTATCCGATTGTCGGCACCTGCCTGCTGCGGGCCATCGCCGAAGTGTTGGGCGAAGAGATTGCCACCCCTGAAGTGATCGCAGCCTGGGGTGCGGCTTACGGCCAGCTGGCGGACATTTTGATCGGTGCCGAAGCCAGCATCTACGACCAGAAGGAGCAGGCCCACGGCGGCTGGCGCGGGGCGCGGGAATTCATTGTGGCCGGTAAGGTCGAGGAGAGCGCCGAGATCACCTCGTTCTACTTCGAACCGGCGGACAAAGGCCCGATCCTGATGGCGGAACCCGGCCAGTACATCGGCATGAAACTGATCCTCGACGGTGAAGAGGTTCGTCGTAATTACTCGCTGTCGGCGCTGGCGAACAACGGCCAGTACCGCATCAGCGTCAAGCGTGAAGCCGGTGGCCGTGCTTCCAACTACCTGCATGACCAGCTGCAGGTCGGAGCCAGCATCCAGTTGTTCCCGCCATCGGGCGATTTCACCCTGACCGCCAGCGACAAGCCGCTGGTGCTGATCAGTGGCGGCGTCGGCATTACCCCGACCCTGGCGATGCTCGAAGCGGCACTGGAGACCCAGCGGCCGGTGCATTTCATCCACTGCGCGCGCAATGGCAGTGTGCATGCCTTCCGTGACTGGATCGACGGCCTGGCCGAGCGTCACCCGCAACTCAAACGGTTCTACTGCTATTCCGAAGATGACGGTGTGAGCCCGAAGGCGCACAAGGTCGGTTTGTTGAGCCAGCAGCAATTGAATGCATGGTTGCCGGAGCAGCGTGACCTGGACGCTTACTTCCTGGGACCAAAAGGCTTCATGGCCGCAGTGAAACGCCACCTCAAGGCGCTGGGCGTACCGGAGAAGCAAAGCCGTTACGAGTTCTTCGGGCCGGCAGCGGCACTGGAGTAAGCGGTTGGTGCGGTGAGTAAGCCCCACCGCGGCGCCTTCTTCGCGGGCAAGCCCGCTCCCACAGGGATTTGTGTCGATCAAAATTGATGTGAACGACACAAAACCTGTGGGAGCGGGCTTGCCCCGGGCGGCGCTCCGACGATTGCTTCACCTCGGTCTTGAACTGAAAAAAGCTGGAAAGTTAATCCCTTCTTAACCGCCTTGTCGTCTATTCCCCCGAATCCCCCCGACACGCTCCAGACTCTCAAAGGTCCGGGCCAGCGTGTAGACTGGCGGGCACTCGAAATCTTGAAGGGAAACGCGATGAGCGATGAATCCATGCGGTTGGGGCGTGAACGGCGCTACCTGGTGTTGTTGGGCATCATTTGCCTGGCGCTGATCGGCGGCGCGTTGTACATGCAAATTGTTCTGGGCGAGGCGCCTTGCCCGCTGTGCATCCTGCAACGTTATGCGTTGCTGCTGATCGCGATCTTCGCCTTCATCGGCGCGGCCATGCGCACCCGCCGCAGCATCACGGTGTTCGAAACCCTGGTGGTGATCTGCGCGCTGGCAGGCGCAGGCGTTGCCGGGCATCACGTCTATACGCAGTTCTATCCGGCGGTCAGCTGCGGTATCGATGTGCTGCAACCGATTGTCGATGGGTTGCCGCTGGCGAAGATCTTCCCGCTGGGCTTCCAGGTCGATGGTTTCTGCTCCACGCCATACCCGCCGATCCTCGGTCTGTCGTTGGCGCAGTGGGCGCTGGTCGCCTTCGTGCTGATTGTGGTGCTGGTGCCATTGCTGACGTCGCGTAACCGCAAAGCGCTGCGCTGAGGTCGTCTGCCGCCACGCATTGTCGGACAAAAAAGCCCCGGTCCTCGCAGAGAGGACCGGGGCTTTTTTTGTCTTGCCGAGCACAGTTCAGAGGCCAGATAAAAAGACCGTGATGCAGGGCAGTCGTGGGTGCGACACATGTGCGACATGTTGTCACAGAGTCGGTGTCGCAGGGCGTTCGGGCAGGCCGGATTGGTGCATGGAAACGTAACGAAATTGGGCTGTTTTGCAGGCTTCCGGTTTTTTCCGTTCCGAACGCAAGCAGGCAGTTTTAACACGGTCTGGCGAATAGCCAGAGCCCCCGTCATACCGGGCCTAGGGCAAGGTCAAGGGCAGTGAAGAGGGGCCCGATACTGTCTGAACTGTGGGCGGAAGACCTACTAATTTTGGTGTTTTTGTTGAGAATTAATTTCGATAAGATGCGCCACTTTTGCGAAAACGGTTAATGATTGTTGCCGGTTCGGATAAAAATTATTTCGGGATGAGACATGGTTTATGAAACGTTACATATCTACAATCGCCCGCACTGAATTCCCGGCACTGCTCAAATCTTAACCAGGCGTGAGCAGGAACAGGGTGTCGAGAAGTCTGGTGGCTTCAGGCGATGCCCAGGTGTCGGAGTCTCCAACTACCCGCACCAAATGGAATTGGTCTGTAACAAGGCCTTTGACCACGAATTCGAATAAGAACTCACCGCAGGCCCAGGATTTGTCGAAACGCGTCTGACGCACGACGGGCATGCCCTTATTCAATCCAAGAAAAATGCCAACCCTTGGCAGGGTGAAGTGTTGGCGATCAAAACCCAACTGCATTGCGCAAGCTGCTTTAGAGGTCGTGAGATGAGTAAAAACAGGTACCCCAGACTACTAGGCTTATTGCCGCTGATCGGCACGTTGTTGCTGTCAGGCTGCAACATGACCTTGCTCAATCCCAAGGGCCAGGTTGGTCTGGACGAGCGAAACCTGATCATCACCGCAACGCTGCTGATGCTGTTGGTCGTGGTTCCGGTCATCGTCATGACCTTCCTGTTCGCCTGGAAATACCGCGCCTCCAACACCAACGCCACCTACACCCCGAAATGGAACCACTCCACCAAGATCGAGATCGCGGTGTGGGCTGTTCCAGTGCTGATCATCATTGCCCTGGGTTACGTCACCTACAAGTCGACCCACGCCCTGGACCCGTACAAACCGCTGGAATCCGACGTCAAGCCGGTGACCATCGAAGTGGTCGCGCTGGACTGGAAGTGGTTGTTCATCTACCCGGAACAAGGCATCGCCACGGTCAACAAGATCGTGTTCCCGGCGCACACCCCGGTCAATTTCAAGATCACTTCCGACGCCGTGATGAACTCGTTCTTCATCCCTGCTCTGGGTGGCCAGATCTACGCGATGGCGGGCATGCAGACCAAGCTGCACCTGATCGCCAACGAGAACGCTGAAATGGACGGTATCTCCGCCAACTACAGCGGCGCTGGTTTCACCGGCATGAAATTCAAAGCGATCGCAACGACTCAGGAAGATTTCGACGCCTGGGTAAGCGAAGTCAAAAAGGCACCTAAACAGCTTGAACAAGCTGAATACGCAGCCCTTTCCAAGCCAAGCCAGAACAACCCAGTCGAGCTCTACTCCTCGGTTACGCCGAACCTGTTCCAGACCATCGTCGACAAGTACGAAGGCATGAAACCGGGTCCTAAGGTGCACCACGAGAAAGAAGAGAAAGAAGTGGCCGCTACGGACATGAACTCGCATTCAGCTGCCGGGGCAGAGGAGTAAACGATGTTTGGTAAATTAAGTTGGGAAGCGATCCCGTTCCACGAGCCGATTGTCATGGTGACCATCTCCATGATCGCGCTCGGTGGTCTGGCGTTGTTCGCTGCAATCACCTACTTCAAGAAGTGGACCTACCTGTGGACCGAGTGGCTGACGTCGGTCGACCACAAGAAAATCGGCGTGATGTACATCATCGTTGCCATGGTCATGCTGCTGCGTGGCTTTGCCGACGCCATCATGATGCGTACCCAGTTGGCCATGGCCACCGAGGGTTCGCCTGGCTACCTGCCACCTGAACACTATGACCAGATCTTCACCGCCCACGGTGTGATCATGATCATCTTCATGGCGATGCCATTCTTCACCGGCCTGATGAACCTTGCAGTGCCGCTGCAGATCGGCGCGCGTGACGTTGCCTTCCCGTTCCTGAACTCCCTGAGCTTCTGGCTGCTGGTTTCCGGCGTGGTGCTGATCAACCTGTCCCTGGGCGTCGGCGAATTCGCCAAGACCGGCTGGGTTGCCTATCCGCCGCTGTCGGGCCTGCAATACAGCCCGGGCGTGGGGATGGATTACTACATCTGGGCGCTACAGCTATCGGGTCTGGGGACAACGCTGACGGGGGTCAACTTCCTGGCCACCGTGCTGAAAATGCGTACCCCTGGCATGAAGCTGATGGACATGCCGATCTTCACCTGGACCTGCACCTGGGCCAACGTCCTGATCGTGGCTTCGTTCCCGATCCTGACCGCTACCCTGGCTCTGCTGACGCTTGACCGTTACATGGATTTCCACATTTTCACCAATGAACTTGGTGGCAATCCGATGATGTACGTCAACCTGTTCTGGGCTTGGGGTCACCCTGAGGTGTACATCCTGATCCTGCCGGCGTTCGGTATCTTCTCCGAAGTCATCTCGACCTTCACCGGCAAGAAACTGTTCGGCCACCACTCGATGATCTACGCATCGGGCGCGATCTCGATCCTGGGCTTCATGGTTTGGCTGCACCACTTCTTCACCATGGGTTCGGGTGCCAGCGTCAACGCCTTCTTCGGTCTGGCAACGATGCTGATTTCCATCCCGACGGGTGTGAAGCTGTTCAACTGGCTGTTCACCATCTATCAAGGCCGTCTGCGTTTCACCAGCCAGGTTCTGTGGACCCTGGGCTTCATGGTGACCTTCGCCATCGGCGGCATGACCGGCGTACTGCTGGCCATCCCGGGTGCCGACTTCGTTCTGCACAACAGCCTGTTCGTGATCGCGCACTTCCACAACGTGATCATCGGCGGTGCGGTATTCGGTTACATCGCCGGTTTCGGCTTCTACTTCCCTAAAGCGTTCGGCTTCAAGCTGCACGAAGGCTGGGGCAAGGCAGCGTTCTGGTTCTGGATCAGCGGCTTCTTCGTCGCGTTCATGCCGCTCTATGCACTGGGCTTCATGGGCATGACCCGTCGCCTGAACGCCACCACCAACCCTGAGTGGGTGCCGTACCTGTACGTCGCCATGTTCGGTGCGGTGATGATCGCCGTGGGTATCGCTTGCCAGCTGATCCAGCTGTACGTCAGCGTGCGTGACCGCAACAAGCCGGAAAACATGTGCGAACACGGCGACCCGTGGAATGCACACACCCTGGAATGGTCGACCTCGTCGCCACCTCCGTTCTACAACTTCGCCGTGCTGCCGAAAGCCGACGTTGTCGACCCGTTCACCGAAGCCAAGGAAAACGGCACCGCGTACAAGGTTCCGGCCAAGTACGAGCCGATCCACATGCCAAACAACACCGCGACCGGTGTGGTCATGGGCGCGCTGTTGACCGTGTTCGGTTTCGCGATGATCTGGCACATCTGGTGGCTGGCGATCGCTAGCCTGGCAGGCACCGTGATCTACTTCGCGATCCACGCGGCCCGTGATGATCAAGGCTATATGGTGCCGGTCGACGTGATCGAGCGCATCGAAGCCGAGCAGCACAAGCGTCTGGTCGCGGCAGGGAAAATCCCGGCCACTGCCACCCGTGTTGAAACCTCGTTGGAACAGGCTTAAACCATGTCGAACTTAGTGACCAATGCTGGACACACCCATGTCGATGGACATGGGCATGATGACCATCACCACGACTCGGGCGAGATGACCGTATACGGTTTCTGGCTCTACCTGATGACCGACTGCATTCTGTTTGCATCGATCTTCGCGGCGTACGCGGTACTGGTTAACAACGTAGCGGGTGGCCCGTCGGGCCACGACATCTTCGAACTGCCATACGTACTGGGCGAAACCGCTCTGCTGCTGTTCAGTTCGATCACCTACGGCTTCGCCATGCTGGCGTTCTTCCGTGGCAACAAGAAGCAGGTCCTGGGCTGGCTGGCCATGACCTTCCTGTTCGGTGCCGGCTTCATCGGCATGGAGATCAACGAGTTCCACATGCTGATCTCCGAAGGCTACGGTCCGAACCGCAGCGGCTTCCTGTCCGGGTTCTTCACCCTGGTCGGCACCCACGGTCTGCACGTGACCAGCGGTCTGATCTGGATGGCGATCATGATGTACCAGGTGCAGAAAAAAGGCCTGACGGCGACCAACAAGACCCGTCTGAGCTGCCTGAGCCTGTTCTGGCACTTCCTGGACGTTGTGTGGATCTGCGTATTCACCGTTGTTTATCTGATGGGGACTATGTAAATGGCTAACGCAGCTCATTCCCAACATGGCCATGACAGCCACGATGCCGGTCACGGCAGCGTAAAGTCCTACGCCATCGGCTTCATCCTGTCGGTGATCCTGACCCTGATCCCGTTCGGTCTGGTGATGTACCCGACGCTGCCGAAGTCGATCACCCTGATGATCGTCGTCGCGTTCGCAGTCATCCAGGTGCTGGTGCACCTGGTGTACTTCCTCCATCTGGACCGCTCGGCCGCGCAGCGTAACAACGTGATCGCGTTTGTCTTTGCCGCGATCGTGATTGTCCTGCTGGTTGGCTTGTCGCTGTGGATCATGTTCAGCATCCACACGTTCATGATGGCGAAGTGAGGTAAGTCCGCATGTCCCTCAAGCACTTTATCCAAATCACCAAACCGGGGATCATTTTCGGTAACGTGCTTTCTGTGGCAGGCGGATTTTTCCTGGCCTCCAAAGGGCATGTCGATCTGGCCATTTTCCTGGCCGCCATGATCGGCACGTCCCTGGTGGTTGCCTCCGGTTGCGTGTTCAACAACTGCATCGACCGCGACATCGACCTGAAGATGGAACGCACCAAAAACCGGGTGCTGGTCCAGGGCCTGATCTCCCTGAAACTGGCCCTGGTTTATGCGACCGTCCTGGGTGTCGCCGGCGTTGCGCTGTTGTACAAGGTGGCCAACCCGTTGGCCGCGCTGTTCGCAGTCATCGGCTTCATCATCTACGTCGGCTTCTACAGCCTGTACCTCAAGCGCAAGTCGGTTCACGGCACGCTGGTGGGCAGTCTGTCGGGCGCCATGCCGCCGGTGATCGGTTACGTCGCGGTGAGCAACACCTTCGACATGGCCGCGCTGACCCTGCTGGTGATGTTCAGCCTGTGGCAGATGCCGCATTCCTACGCCATCGCGATCTTCCGCTTCAATGATTACCTGGCTGCATCGATTCCGGTGCTGCCAGTGAAGCGCGGGATCCAGGTGGCCAAGAAGCACATCCTGATCTACATCCTGGCCTTCCTCGTGGCGACCTTGATGCTGACCTTCAGCGGCTACGCCGGCATGAGCTACCTCGCCGTCGCCGCGGCCATGGGCATGTACTGGCTGTACATGGCTTGGACCGGCTACAAGGCAGTGGATGACACGGTCTGGGCACGTAAGCTGTTCGTGTTCTCGATCTTCACCATTACCGCGTTGAGCGTGATGATGTCCCTGGACTTCAAAGTGCCGACCGAGTTGTTGCTGACGTACGCGCCTTAAGGTTCAGATGCTGCATCGAAAAGCCCCGCCTTCGAGAGAAGAGCGGGGCTTTTTCTTGGGTGAAATTCTGGTGGAGCGTGTTGCTGCCTTCGCGAGCAGGTCGGATCACCGCACCGTCGCTCCCACATTGGATCGATGGTGCCGCCCGTTTCAAGTACGACGCTGAACCCCTGTGGGAGCAGGCTTGCCCGCGAAGACGGTGTGTCAGGCGACATTGATGCTGGATGTGACGGCCCCATCGCGGGCAAGCCCGCTCCCACAGGATTTGAGGTGTGTCGGTTATATTTGGGCAGTGTCGAGCAAGCGGAAAAACCGTTCGCGCACCTGCAAGCTATCGCTGTGAGCCACGTTGAAGCGCAGGAATTGGCCGGCATTCGGTGCCTTGCTCAGCAGCGTACCCGGCGCCAGTACCATATTGTTTTCCAGCCCTTGTCGAGCCAGCGTCTCGGCGTGCAAGCCGTCCGGCAGTCTTGCCCAGATAAACACGCCTTCTCCTGGCAGCGACGACAATGAACACCCGGCCTCCGCCAGCCAACCCGCCACCCGGCTATTGGACTCATACAGCCGATCCACCGTACGCCGCGCATGCTTGGCGTAGCTGCCATCGCTGAGCATGGTGCAGGTGATCTGTTCCGCCAGTTCCGAGGTCACGCCGCCGCAAGCCATTTTCAGGGCGACCATGCGTGCCGCCAGTTGTGGCGACAGCACGGTGTAACTGACCCGGCTGTTGGCGGTCAGGGTCTTGGAGAAGCCGGAGACATAACTGACGTTGTCCAGCCCACTGGCCGCCAGGCGCGGGGTGCGACGTTGCTGGATGTCGCAGTACAGATCGTCTTCGACAATGTGGAAGCCGTAGCGGTGGCTCAACTCCACCAAGCGGTAGACCTGTGCCGGGGTGAACGAGTGGCCGGTGGGGTTATGCAGTGTGCTGTTGGTCATGTACAGCACAGGTTTGTGGGCGATCAGCAGTTGCTCGAAAGCGTCGAGGTCCATGCCGTCGCAATCCCGGGCGATGGTGATGACCCTGGCCCCGTGCAGCGCCAGGTTGGCGTGCATGTTGAAGTAGCAAGGGTCGTCGAGCAGCACGGTGTCGCCGGGTTTGACCAGCAGGCGCATCAGCAGGTCGATGGCCTGCATGGTGTTGGCGGTGGTGATGATCTGGTCCACCGGCGCTTCGATGCCGAAGGTCGCCAGTTTGACTCGCAAGGCCTGACGCAACGGCAAGTAACCGCCGGCCACGCCGTACTCGCCCATGCGCAACGACGTCGCTCGCAGGGTACTGCGCACGGCTTTCTGCAATTCTTCGGCGGGCAGCCAGGAGGTCGGCAGAAAACCGCAGCCGGGGCGCAGCGCGCCGTTGTCCAGCAGCAGTGCGCGGCGTACCACGCTCAGGGTGTCCTGGGGTTGCAGGTCCGGGCCGGTGCCGCTTTGCAGCGCGGCGCTGGAGCGATGCACGTAATGCCCCGAACCCTGGCGTGACACCACCAGCCCCTTGGCCCGCAAGCGGTCCAGTGCATCGACCACCGTGGATTTGCCCACGTTCATCAGGTCGGAGAGTTCGCGAATCGGTGGCAGCTTGGCGCCATGGGGCAGGCCACCGGTACTGATCGCCTGGGTCAGTTGATCGACGATCTGCTGCACCAGCGGCATGCCGGGCTGGAATTCAATGGCGGCAATGACTGCACGTTGAACCTGCATTTTACTGGTCTCTGCGGCAGTAAAGTTCGTTGGATTTTATACGAACTTGCCCTGATCAGGACAAGCCTCTCTCACTACCATGCCCTTACAGACTTTTCTGGGTGTCGGCCTTTGTCGGCGGGCATTCTCCCGGTTCATGAGGTGTTGCATGGGTGTCGAAACAACGGTCGCGGTGGCCAAACCGGTCATTAACCTGCGCTTATTCACGATCCGGATTATCACCGCTGTCTCGTTGTTCGCGGTGCTGGGCAAGGCCAACGTCTGGCTCGACACGGCCACCAACAGCATCCTGGCCCTTGGATATCGGGCCTTGTTGCTGCTGTTGCCCCTGACTTTACTGGTGCTTGGCCGCCGCTCCCTGAGCGTCACGCTGCTGTGTGCCGGCCTGGGCCTGGTGTTGCTGGCGTTGACCAGCCATCAAGGCATGGTGATGTTTGCTGCCGCCCTGTTTGCCTACGGCATTGCCATTGCCGGGTACCTGATCAAGAGCGAAGCGGCGCAGACCAAGGAAGGCGCAGCCTACAACCGCGTGGCCATGAACATGGGCAGCCTGGTGGCCGGTTTGATCCTGCTGTCGCCGCTTCTCTCGCCTACGATGTTTTTCCTCGGTGCGGCGGCGTTCGTGTTGCTGTGCCTGCCGATCGCCCTCGGCGCGACATTCACCACCCAACCGGTGGTAGCCCGCCCGGCCAGCCGGGTCGGCAGCAACTGGGGCAACAAACTGCCCTGGGTAATTGCCGGGATCATCATGGGCATCAAGCTGTTCGGGGTGTTCTCGATCCTGCCACAGGCGATCCTGCTCAAGACCGGCGAACTGCCGGCCTGGTACGGCTTGATGCTGATCCTCAACAGCGCCGTGGTGGTGTTTGCCCAGGTGCCGGTGATGAAACTGATCGAACGCACCGGGCGCTTCAAGGTCGTGGCGGTGATCGGGATCATCGTCGGCGGCTTTGCCGTGCTGTCTTCGCCAGCCGCGTTCCACGTCGAAACCCTCGCCGGGGCGTTGATCTGGGTGGCGCTGCTGTCGATCGCCGAATGCGCCTTCAGCTACCTCGATTATTTCTCGGTCAAGCAAAACAACATGTTCGTCAAGGAAGTGTCCCTGGGCGTAGGGGCCGGGCTGACCGTGTTGATCATGCGAGTGGTGCCGGCGCCGTACAACGCGCTGGTCCTCGCCGCCATCGGTGCCGGCGGGATCCTGGCCTGGTACTGGCTCAATCGTAAATCCAATGCGTCGCTGCATGACTGAGTCAGCGTCGTTGCGGTTTTCACCTTGCAGGTCGGGGGCATCAATGAATACGACTTCATGCGTAGTAGTGGTTGGTTACAACGGCAATCGCGTTCACGACATCCAGAAACTGCGCGAGTTGTGCAAGTCGCTCTACAACGCCAGGCTCATCCTGCTGGTCGAGAAGATTCAGCCCCATGACGATCAGGTGGCCGATCACGTCTGCAGCACTTCGCTGGCCGAGAAAGATGTGGCGGCATCCCTTGAACTGGTGGTCGGGTGCCTGAATGCCGACAGCTGGAAGTTGATCGGCGTGCTGCCGTTCTCCGACCGTGGCGTGCTGCTGGGGGCCGCGCTGGCCAGTCACTTCGGCCTGCCGGGCATTACCACCGGCGAAGCCAGGGCGGGCCTCGACAAGCAGATCTTTCGCGGGCTCGAAGCGGCGGCCGGCACCTCCCCCGAAGAATACCGGCCGGTGTTTTCCGCGCGGGTCGAAAGCCTGCCGGAACTGCGCCAACGCGTCGTCGAACTGGGCGGCAAGGCCTTCATCAAACCCGCGTGCGAAGGCGCGAGCCGGGGCTGTCGCGTCATCCATCACCCCTCGGAGTGCGATGACGCCTGGCTCGCCCTGAAACCTTACCGCGAAGGCGGCATCGTCCTTGAAGAACTGGTGCAGAACGCCCGCGAATACAGCTGGGACTACGTGGCCGGCAGCACCTGGGTCACTGAAAAAACCACCACCGAAGGCGCCTATCGCGCAGAGATCCAGCAAGTCGTACCCGCACCGCTTCCGGCTGAGGTACAGGCGCGTTTGATGGCAGCCGGTCGGCATATGTCGTCTTTGGTGTCCCAGGACAATGGTGCCTGGCACAACGAAGTGTTCCTGCGCAGTGACAACCTGACCTCTGCCGTGGAAACCAACATGCGCCCCGGCGGCATGCACATCTGGGACCTGGCCAGGCGCGCTTTCGTTAATTTCAATCCGTGGGAACGCTGGGTGCGCTGGGCGGTGGAAGGCAAGACCGAACAGCACCAGCCAGAGGCTCGCGGCTACTGCGGCATTCGCCTGCTCAAGGCACCGGCCGGCGGCATCCTGCGCGCAACGCCTGACATCGAGGCCCTGGCCCGCGCACTTCGTATCGACCTGGTGGAAGGGCAGTACGCCAAGCGTATCGGCGACTCGGTCAGCGCGCTGGTCAAGGACAACTTCTCATTCATCGGCCACATTGTGCTGTTCAACGAGCACTACGGGCAACTGAGCAACGACCTGTTGCGTCTGGCCGAGGCAATTGAGTCACGCACTGAGGTGACTTGCCTGGCACCGGCCACTCGCGCCGTATGTTGAGCCAGCAAGCACCCGTTTTTTGCATTACTGATCAAGAGGGTTCGATCAATGATCCAGCACATGACCTGCGATGAACGCTTCATCGCCCTGGCCAAAGAGTTTGGTTATGACATCTACGGTGAAAACACCGCAGGTGGGCATTACGCGCCGCTGATCCGGCATCACGATGAGCTGTACATCAGCGGCCTGGTGCCGCGCATGAACGGCAAAATCCATTACCCCGGCCGCGTCGGACTGGACCTCACCATGGCCGATGCACAAGCGGCCGCCAGCATCAGTGCGATGCGTGGGCTGGCGTTGATCGTCGATGCCATTGGTTCGCTGGACAAGATCAAGTCATTGATCCGGGTAACGGTGTATGTGAAGTCCACGGCGGACTTTGTCGATTTGAGCGAAGTGGCCAACGGCGCCTCGGATGTGTTCAGCCATGTACTGGGCGATGCCGGTAAACATACGCGCACTACAGTCGGTGTTTATCAGTTGCCCAAAAATGCCGCGATAGAAGTGGACATGATTGCAGCCTTGCGTCCATCGGTTTTATAAATTATTTCCAGACTTTACAGTGCTGAATCGTTAACTTAAGGTTTAGCGCCAAAGTATGGGAATAAGAAGGGGCGTGCGAATGGATAACTTTCAAGGTGCGTTTTTTTCATATAAGGATTTTCGTCAAAGCCTGCATCATAGAACTCAAAGTCCCAAGGTATGGAAGGGCGCCGAACTGGCGGGTATGCGTCAGGCCCTTGAAGCCAGCGACATTGATATTGTCGCCTTGGCTCACGACAAAAGCATTGAGGGCTGTGAAGTGACGCCAGGGATGGCGATCGCCATGCAATGGCTCAACCCCGGTGTGACGCTCAACGGTCATGCCCATTCCTGGTGGCATCTGTTCGTGATCCAGTGCGGCAGCGGCGTGTTGACCCTCGGCGATGCCGATGAGGTCGACGTCAGCAGCGGCGACGTGTTGCTGGTGCCGGCCTGGACCCGACATGGGTTCGTCAACACCAGCCAATACGAGCCTTTGGCGATGCTGAACATGAGCAACATGCCACAAATGGCACTGCTCTCGAACTTTGCCGACAGCCATGGCCTGATCACTACCCAGCCGTAATTCCCCCGCCACCGCTTTTCGTAGGAGCCGGCTTGCTGGCGATAGCGCTCTTGAGATCGCCATCGCCGGCAAGCCGGCTCCTACGGTTTTCATTGCTTTCACGACCTGCTTCCGGACCTGCCGCTCTTGCGCCAGCGAGATGCTTTTTGTCTGCGCGTTTGCCCGCAAAATCAAACTTTCTGTATCGATTGAAACAGGCAAATTCTGTATCTATCCAGCCTTCATTCAACTAACTACGATCACTTCCAATGCACGTTAATCCCTGCAGTTAGTGAATGGAGTGTTCTATGGAAAACAGGAAGCTAAAACTGTATGTCGGCGCCGACTATGTCAGCGCTTTTGCGATGTCGGCTTTTGTGGCGCTCAAGGAAAAGCAACTTTCATTTGAACTTGTTGTGGTTGATCTGAAAACACGCGAAAACTATTTGCCGAGTTATCGCGATCTTTCGCTGACATGCAAAATTCCAACGCTGGTTCACGAAGGTTTTGCCTTGTCGGAATCATCGGCGATTGCCGAATACCTCGAGGAACTCTCCCCAGGGCATAAAAAACTCTATCCGCAGGGCATCCAGCAACGCGCGCGGGCCCGTCAACTGCAGGCCTGGTTGCGCAGTGACTTGCTGGTGGTGCGCAAGGAGCGCCCGTTTGACCTGGTCTACTTCGGTAAAAAAAATGTGCCCCTGAGCGCCGATGCCCAAGCCGCCGTCGAGCGCCTGTTCTTCGTCGCCGACCGTTTGCTGGAAGAGGGCGCCGAGCATCTGTTCGGTGACTGGAGCATTGCCGATACCGACCTGGCAATCATGCTCAACCGACTGGTTGCCAACGGCGATCCGGTACCGGCACGGCTCGCGGCCTATGTGCGCCGCCAGTGGGATCGCGACAGCGTCCGGGCGTGGATGGACATAGAGCGCAAAGCGCCGGCCATCGCGTAACAACACTCAGGGCAATCACCAGGAGCGCGGCCATGCAAGGACTGTCGGAGCACGAACGCTACAAACCCTATAACTCACGCACCATCCGCGACTCACCTTACTGGCACAAACTGACGCCGGCGTTGCAGGAGGCCATGACCGTGGTAGCCCGGGTCATGCCGTTTCGCACCAACGAATACGTGCTGGGCACGCTGATCGACTGGAACAACATTCCCGACGATCCGGTTTTCCGCATGACCTTTCCCCACAAGGACATGCTGCTGCCGGAGGAATATGCCTCGCTCAAACAACTGATCGAGCAGGATGACAGCACGGCGATCAAGCGTCGGATCGAGGCGATCTGGTTGCGCATGAATCCTCATCCGGCCGGGCAGTTGACCCACAACGGTGTCACTCTCAATGGAAAAGTCCTGCCGGGCATCCAGCACAAGTATCGCGAGACCGTGCTGTTTTTCCCCGGTGCCGGTCAGACCTGTCACGCGTACTGCACCTTCTGTTTCCGCTGGGCGCAGTTCATTGGCGAAGAAGAACTCAAGTTCAACGCCCGTGAGTCCCAGGAGCTAGTGAGCTACCTGAGGGTGCACACCGAAGTGACCGACGTGCTGATTACCGGCGGCGACCCAATGATCATGAACACCCATTCACTGGCCGGTTACATCGAGCCGCTGCTGCAATTGCCACACCTGAAGAACATCCGCATCGGCACCAAGTCCGTGGCGTACTGGCCGCAGCGTTTTGTCAGCGACAAGGATGCGCCTGAACTGCTGGAGCTGTTCCGGCGAATCGTTGCAGCGGGTAAAAACCTGTCGATCATGGGGCACTACAACCACCCGGTGGAGATCCGCCCGGCCATCGCCCGTCAGGCCATCGAGCGCATTCGCTCGACGGGCGCGACGGTGCGCATGCAGGCACCGGTGATCCGCCACATCAACGAAAACCCTGCCGATTGGGCAGCGCTGTGGACCGAAGGCGTGCGGCTCGGGGCCGTGCCTTATTACATGTTCGTCGAGCGTGACACCGGCCCCAGCCACTACTTCGCAATGCCGCTGGCCCGGGCCTTCGAGATCTTCCAGGCCGCATACCGCACGGTATCGGGGCTGGCGCGAACGGTGCGCGGGCCGTCCATGAGCACCTTCTACGGCAAGGTGTTGATCAATGGCATCGAGACCGTCGCCGGGGAAAAGGTCTTCGTCTTGCAGTTCCTCCAGGCACGCAATCCGCAATGGGTATTGCGCACGTTCCATGCGCGCTTCGATCCGCACGTGACCTGGTTTGACGATCTGCAACCGGCATTCGGTGAGCGTTCGTTCTTCTTTCAAAGCGAGCTCAGCGCCATGCCGGAATTGATACCCGTGTTGCTGGAAACGGCGTAGGAAAATTCATGAAAAATGGGGAGATATGGATATGAGCAGTATCCCGTTTGATCAGCGCGAGGGGGTTATCTGGCTCGACGGCGAGTTCGTCGAGTGGTCCCGGGCGCAGTTGCATGTGCTGACCCATGGCCTGCATTACGCGAGCACCGTGTATGAAGGCGAGCGGGTCTACAACGGCAAGGTCTTCAAGCTGCGTGAACACAGTGAGCGCTTGTATCGCTCGGCACGATGGATGGACTTTGCCATCCCTTATGAGCTGACGGAACTGGAAGCGGCGAGCCATGAACTGCTGCAGCGCAACAAGGTGGTCGACGGCTATCTGCGCCCGGTGGCCTGGCGCGGCAGTGAGATGATTTCCACCTCGGCGCGTTTCAACCGCGTGCATGTGGCAATCGCGTGCTGGCAGTGGCCGAGCTATTTCGACCCGGCGGCGCGCATGGCCGGGATCCGCTTGAAAACCGCGAGCTGGCGCCGCCCGCCGCCGAGCAGCAGCCCGTTTCAGGCCAAGGCATCCGGGCATTACCAGATCGCCACGCTGAGCAAGCACGACGCCGAGAACACGGGTTACCACGACGCGCTGATGCTCGACTGGCGCGGCCACGTTGCCGAAGCCACCAGCGCCAACGTGTTCTTTGTCAAAGGCCGGACGCTGCACACCCCGCTGCCGGATTGCTTCCTCGACGGCATCACCCGGCAGACCGTGATCGAGTTGGCCAAAGCGCTGGACTACCAGGTCGTCGAACGCACGATTTTGCCCACGGAGCTGGGCGACTTCGATGAGTGTTTTCTCACCGGCACCGCCGCCGAAATCACTCCGGTGCAGAGCATCGATGAGCAGCGCTATCGACCGGGCGGCGCCTGCCGCGACTTCATTGCCGCTTACACCTCAACCGTAAACGCCTGATCACCTGCCAGGAATTTCACCATGTCAGATCAAGGGATTGTTGCGTCTCAACCTTACATTTCGCTCGTCCATCGCCATGAAGAACTGTCGACGGTGGGCTGGACGGTACTGACCCCCGACGAATTTGCCGATGATGTCGTAGGCACCCTGCAAGAGTTCGGTCCGATCATTCCGCAGTTCAACGGCCAGACGGCCTTTGCCATTACCCGCAAGCCGGGTTACGAAGACTTGCCGTATTCCCAGAGCATGAACGGCATCGGCCCGCACACCGAGGCGCCGGTGTACGGGCCGCCGCCGCGCTATCTGGCGCTGCATTGCCATAAACAGGCCAGGTGCGGTGGCGGGCATACCGGATTGGTCGACGGCTATGAATTTCTCAAGTCCCTGGAGCACAGCGAGCCGGAACTGCGTGAGTGGCTGGATGACACGCCGGTAGAATTCGTCGCCACCGCCAAACCGGGCGAACCGGGGCAACGACGGGTCAGGGAGTACATCCTCACACCTACTGAAGACGGGGATATTTTCCGCTTCAGCTACAACCAGTTTCACTACGGCGACGTGAACCCGTCCAAAGAAGCCCTGCAGCAATCCCTGGTCGCCAACAGCACCTCGCCGCTGGCCAGGTTTGCCGTGCTCGGCGAAGCGTACTTCGTGGAGCACAACGTTCCGGTGCTGATTCCCGACGGATGCCTGCTGATTTGGGATAACTGGCGGATGATTCACGCCCGCAGTCGTTACACTGACCCGGCGCGCAACCTGACCCGCTATTGGCTGGCCTGATTTTTCCGTCGCCCTACATTCTTTTGGCGTACCCCTGGCGGGTACGCGCCTTACAGGTATCGCGTCATGCAAACAGCAATCGAGATCGCCCAGGTCGATCATCAACTGATCGTGCGGCTCAACCAGGCCTGGACCAAGCGCGCCACGGTGTGTTCGCCGGACAGGGGCCAGGTGGAAGAAGTGTTTGACCCCGCGCGGCCGGACTACCCGGAGTGCATGGTGCCGTTCTTCCATCATCCGAAATTCCAGGCCTTGAGCGACGAGCTCAAAAGCAGCGTGGTGACCTGGGGCTGGATCGGCTACAACCTGCGCACCGTCACTGCCGAAGAACACGTGGTCAATCCGGCGCTGAGCGTCATCGCCAATCAGTACCTGGACAAGGATGACTGGCATTTTCGCGAGGCCATGCAACAAACCCTGATCGACGAGCACTACCACACGCTGATGCACCTGCGCGCCATCGAGCGGACCAAACTGGATCGGGCGCTGGACCAGGATCTGGATCTGCCGCCGTCCGTCACTTACCTGCGCCTGAAGGCCCTGCATGCAGAACTGCCAGAGCAATGGCAGCGGGATCTGGCGGCGATCACTTTTGCGGTGGTGGCCGAGATCAGTGTCAACGCCTATCTGGACTTGCTGGCAGACGACCAGACCATTCAGCCGCAGAACCGCCGGGTGGCCGAACTGCACAACCGCGACGAATATGCCCACAGCAAGGTGCTGGCCGAAGTGGCGAAGGTCATGTACGCCAACATGCAGCCCATTCAACGGGAATTTTTCGCACGCAACCTGTCGGTGGCACTGAGTGCGTTTATCGCTCAGGACTACTCCATGTGGGAGGCGATTCTGACGCAGCTCGGGGTCGAGGATGCGGCGCTGATCATTGCCGACACCCGTGAGAGCAGCAAGAACGCGACCATCATGCGTGACTACAGTGGCCTGCATAAATTGGCCCATGACCTGGGTATCAGCGACCAGATCGATTTCGATTTTCGTCCGACCCTCAAAACCACGGCGGCCGCCTGAATCCGGAGGTGCTTATGTCCACGCCTGTGTACGAAGTGTTCGCCATCCGTGTCGGTGCCAATGCCCAGCGCACCGCCAGGGAGAATTTTCTCTATGACGCCTGCTGCGGTGATCCGAATGCACCGATGCCACTGGATTACTACTTCTGGGTCATCCGCAACGAGCTGCAAGTGATCGTGGTCGACACCTGTTTTCAACCGGCCACGGCGCACCGGCGCAATCGCCAGATGTATCGCCTGCCGGAAGAATCCCTGCGGCAACTGGACATCGATTCGACGCAGGTCGAGCACCTGATCCTGACCCATTTGCATTGGGATCATGCCGGCAACCTCGGGTTGTTTCCGAAGGCGACCGTGCATTTGCAGGAAGCGGAGTTGCGTTTCTGCACCGGGCCGAAAATGGTCCATCACACGGTGAACAAAACCTACGAGGTCGAGGACGTAATGTCGGCGCTGCCGCCGCTGTTCGAAGGGCGGATGCGTTTGCACAACGGTGTTGTCGAAGTGGTGCCTGGCGTGACCCTGCACCCGGTGGGCGGGCATACGCCGGGCAGTCAGGTCGTGCGGGTGAACACTGAGCGCGGCTGGATCGTGCTGGCCTCGGATGCCGCGCATTTGTGGGTCAACATTCGTGAGCGCAGTCCGTTTCCGATTCTCGATGACCTGGCGCAAACCCTTGAAGCGTTCACCGAGATCGATCGCCTGGCCGATGGCGAACACCACGTCATCCCCGGTCACGACCCGCTGATCGCCGAGTGTTTTCCACACTGGAATGACGACCCGCATATCATTTGCCTGCACCAGCCACCCATCTGAAAACCACCTGCAATCCTGTGGGAGCGGGCTTGCCCGCGATGACGGCAGCACATTCAACATTGATGTGTCTGACACTCTGCCATCGCGGGCAAGCCCGCTCCCACAGGGGGGGTGTTAACCCTGATTCTTGAGGATGCGCCCCAAGGTTTCTACAGCCTCGTCAATCCGCGGCGAATACGGCGTACCACACCCAATGCGCACAAAATGATCGAAACGCCCGGCATTGGAAAAGATATCCCCAGGGGAAATCTGGATGCCGACCTTCAGCGCTTCGTGAAAAAACGCCATCGATGAATACCTGCGAGGCAATTCCACCCATAACAACGTGCCGCCTTGCGGATGGGTCACGCTGGTGCCGATGGGAAAATGGCGGGTGATCGCCGTGCTCATTTGCTCGCGTTGTACGGTCAGGGTTTTCCTTAACCGCCGCAGGTAACGTTCGTAGGACGGTGTGCGCATGAACTCGCTGACGGCCAGTTGCGATAACGCTTCGCACCCCCGTGACTGCGTATGCTTGAGCATCTCCACACGGTCGTGCCATTTGCCGGCGCTGATCCAGCCCAGGCGCATGCCCGGTGCCAGGGTTTTGTTCAGCGAGGCGCAATAGATCACGCTGTCGGTGCGGTCCCACTGTTTGAGCGTGGACAGCGGCTGCTCGGTGTCCACCAAGTCGCCGTAGGTGTCGTCCTCGATCAGCACGGTGTTGTGCTCGGCACACAGTTTCACCAGCCGTGCCTTGTTGGCGTCGGGCATGATGCTGCCCAGCGGGTTTTGCAGGTTGGGAATGACGATCAATGCCTTGACCCGTTCGGGGCCTTGCAGCAGCAGTTGCAGGGCCGCCAGATTGAGCCCGGTGTGGGCCGAAGCCGGGACTTCCAGTACGCGCAGGCTCAGGCTTTCGAGAATTTGCAGCAGGCCATAGAACGTCGGCGACTCCACGGCCACGGTGTCTCCGGGGCGAGTGACCGCACGCAAGGCCAGATTGATCGCTTCGGTGGCGCCGTTGGTGATCACGATCCGCTCGGGGGGCAGGTGGGTCTTGCTGGCCAGTGCCCGCCGGGCCAGGATGCTGCGCAATGCGCTGTTGCCGCAAGTCGGGCCCGCAGTGCCGAGCAGGCGGGCGTCGTAGCGCAGCGACTTGATCATGTTGTCTTGCAAGGTCTTGAGCGGATAAAGCTCCGGCGCGCAGTAGGCGCTGGCGAAATTGACCTTGATCGTCGCGCGCTGACTGGCCTTGAGCACCGTTGAAACCTGTTCATGAATGCCGACATAGGCGCCGGTATCCAGCGCTGGCGCCAAGGCAACCGGGGTAGGCCTGGGCGCGGTGTCGGGCTGGCGAATGTAGTTGCCCGAACGCGGCCGGGCTTCCAGCACACCGTAGTCCTCCAGTTCCCGACACACCTGCACGGCGGTCGACAGGCTGACGGCGTGTTTTTCCATCATCAAACGGATCGAGGGGAAGCGTTCACCGGTTTTCAAGGTGCCGCTGCGGATGGCGTCCAGGTAGTGGTTGGCCAGCTGGCGATACAAGGGGGTCGTGTTCATGATGACCTCGGCAGTTGCACCACTGAGGTCTGGGCTGGAAAGTGAGTTGACGCTCCCCGCAGGCGGACCCGTGGTGCTCATGGGTGAAGGGAAGTGGTGTTCTGCGTCGATACTGGAAGAGTAATCGCGGATTTGCCCGAATCACGGGCAATAAAAAGCCCCGCACGGAGGGCGGGGCTCTTGAGTCAGTCCCTGAGGACCTTGTGGCGAGGGGCGTCTTACTGCGCGGCGATGCTGTAGCCGTCGAACGCGGTCTGCTGCTGCAGGGCGGTGATGATGTTCTTGCGGTTGACCGCTTGCTCGGCGCCGCTGTTGTCCAGGAACGTCTCGCTTTCCAGTTCCGCCTCTTCGCCTTCGCCGACGAAGGTAAAGCCGAGGAATTCCAGGGCTTCACGGTCGACGTTCAGGCGCGAACGCGGGGTGCGCAGCGGCAAGGTGACGCTGATGCCGTCCTTGCTGATGGTGAACACTTCGACTTCTTTCTTGGCCTTGGCTGCCTTGCTCTTGCCGCCGCTCGGGTTGCTGATGGCCTGATGCGTCTGGTTCAGCACCTTCAGGGCCAGGCCGTAGACGATTTCCTGGAACGCCGGATCGTCCTTGAAGCTGGACAGGATACGGCTGATCGGGAACTTGCTGCTCAAGTCTTCCAGGGCCGCGATGTCCGCCGCTTCGGCGTCCTTGAGCTGCTTGAGCTGACCCATCAGTTCATAGGCCTTGTCGTCATCGAAGCTGTCGTGGGCCTGGCGGATCGCGGCACGCAGTTCGCGGATCTGGTCGCTTTCGCGGGTGGACTGGAAAGCGTCCAGCACCATCTCGCTGATGGTTTTCGCCTGGGGTACGTGTTGTGAAAGATTGATGGAGTTTTCGTATTCCGCTTTGGACGACAAGGTGACTACGGATTCAGCGGTGTTGGAATCGGACATTGAAATTTCACTACTTCTTTGAACTTGAATAGGGGCGAAAAAGCCCGGGGGCTTTTTCAGGCCGACTAATCTATTGGACCGGCGCCGTGTTGTCACGGATCAACGGGCGGCTGGTCATGTTTTCGCCTTTCTGTAGCAGCGAGCTCGCTCGCGATGGTCTCAAGGGCACCGCGTTCATCCAGAATGAACGCGTTATCGTTAACGTCCATCGCGAGCAAGCTCGCTCCTACAGTGTTTTTGGTTGTTCGCAGATCTTGCGTACAGCCACTTACCCTGTGGGAGCGGGCTAGCCCGCGATGGGGCCCGGTCAGGCACCACAACTTTTCAAGCCTGCCGAGGGGTATTCAGGTTCATCGACCGCACCGCCAACGCCGAAGCTGTCTCTTCATCGATCGGCAACGAAAAACGAAACGTCGCACCCCGTCCCGGCACATCGATCAACTGAATCTCGCGCCCGTGCAATTGCAGGATGCGGTGCACGATCCGCAGCCCCAACCCGCCATCGCGCCGTGCGCCGCCGATGTTGAACGGCCGCAGGAACAGACCTTCGCGCAGTTCCGGGGCAATGCCAGGGCCGGTATCGCTGACCGTGACTTCGATGAATGACCCTTGCGGGCGCAGGCTCAATTCGACTTCGCCACCGGACGGGGTATGGCGCAGGGCATTGTCGAACAGGTTGGTCAGCACCCGCTCGATCAATCCGAGGTCCGCGCAGGCCGCCGAAGCATTTGGCGCGAACGTGGCCTTGAGTTCGACTTTGCGCGCTTCGGCGGTGAGGTCGAATTTCTGGAAAATATCCTGGGCCAGGTCGGTCAGGGAAAAGCGTTCCAGCACCGGTTGCACGAAGCCGTGTTCCAGCCGCACCAGTTCCAGCAGCGACTGCGCCAGACCGCCGACCTTGCGGCTCTGGTCCAGCGCGATACCGAGGTAGCGACGGCGGTCGGCAGGGGACAGCATGGCGTCCTTGAGCGACAGGGTTTCCAGATAACCGTGCAGCGAGGCCAGCGGCGTGCGCAAGTCGTGGGAGATGTTCGCCACCAGTTCGCGGCGTTCCTGATCCTGGCGGGTCAACGAACGCCATTGTTCGCCAAGACGGGCCTGCATCTGCCGGAACGCGGCATCGAGCACGGCGATTTCATCGTGGCTGGCGGCTTTTTCCACCGTGACGGGCAGGGCCGGTGTGACCGGAACGCCATCGATGTCGAACTGGCTGACCGTTTCGGTCAGGCGGCGCAACGGCCGGGTGATCAGGGCAAACGCCGTGAGACCGGCAATCAGGCACAGCAGCGCCACCAATCCGATGGACCACAGCGCCGTGTTGAGCGCCGCGCTGGTCGCGCCGCGTTCGGCCAGGCGGTCGTGATCCTCACCGAGCAGCACCACATAGAGGTAACCCGCCGGCTTGCCATCAACCTTCAGCGGTGCGGCGCTGAACACCTTGCGCGTATCGACGCTGCGCGGGTCGTCGCCGAGAATCGGCAGGGCATCGCCGCGCAACAGGCGCTGGATCGGCGCCAGGTCGACCCGCTCGCGACGGATCCGGCCTTCGGGCGCGGCGCTGCCGACAATCTTGCCTTCGGTATCGAGCAGGTACACCTCGACGCTGGGGTTGACCTGCATCAGTTTGCTGAACAGATCGCGCACGGCATTGGGCATCAGGCCCTGGGTGTCCATCAGCACCGTGTCACGGGCGATGTGCTGCGCCAGGTCCCGGGACAACCCTTGCACCACCTCCTGCTCATGCATCTGGTTGGAGCGCACTTGCATCCACGCTGACGTGCCGCAGCACACCAGCAGCAGCACGGCGAACACCAGGGACAGGCGTTGTGTCAGGGTCAGCCTCATGGCGGCGGCTCCTCACCGGTGGCGAATTTGTAGCCACGGCCCCAGACCGTGAGGATGCGCACCGGTTGCGCCGGATCGGCCTCGATCTTGGCGCGCAGGCGGTTGATGTGGGTGTTGACCGTGTGCTCGTAGCCTTCGTGGCTGTAGCCCCACACGGCATTGAGCAGGTCCATGCGCGAGAACACCTTGCCGGGCTGGCGGGCGAAGAAGTACAGCAAGTCGAACTCCCGGGGCGTGAGGTCCAGGCGTCGTCCGTCGAGGGACACTTCACGGGTGATCGGGTCGATGGCCAGGCCGTCGGTGAGCAGGCTGCCGGCGTCCATCTTCAGGTTGCGCGCCATGGCATCGACCCGGCGCAGCAGCGCCTTGACCCTGGCCACCAGTTCCAGCATGGAAAAAGGCTTGGCCAGGTAGTCGTCGGCACCCAGTTCGAGGCCGAGAATCCGGTGCACTTCGCTGGAGCGCGCGCTGGTGATGATGATTGGCGTATAGCGGGCCATGGCACGGGCGCGGCGGCAGATTTCCAGGCCGTCGACACCGGGCAGCATCAGGTCGAGGATCAGTGCATCCCAGTTGCCTTGCTGCAGCAGGCGCATGCCTTCATCGCCATCGGCGCTGTGCACCACCTCGAACTGCTCGTCACGCAGATGCAGGCAGATCAGGTCGGCGATGTGCAGGTCGTCCTCGACCACGAGGACTCGTTTGGTCTGTTCCATCCACTTCAATCCTTCGGCGCATTGTGCGTATTGCCACGACTGTAGGAGCGAGCCCTGCTCGCGATGGAGGCCAACGATGACGCGGGACACCTGACACCCCGTGGCGCCCTCAGGCTCTTCGCGAGCAGGCTCGCTCCTACAGTCGTGGCAAAGGCATTGTGCGGGTTTTTCGGCGCCTGAGTTATCACGAATTGTTTAACTTCCCGTGAGGATTTGGCGATCACCCAAAGCCTAGGCTGTGATCCATGAAACACCCCTGGATTTTTTGGAGGCGAGCATGTTTTCACGACGGCAATTTCTTGTAGCGAGCGGCGGGCTGGGGGTTGCAGCCCTGGCGATCGGCCTGTTGCCGAAGTTTTCCACAGGCTCGGCCTTGATCAGTGAGGCCAGCGCAGCGGAGGTATTCGAAGTGACCCACAGCGACAGCGAATGGCACGCGATCCTGAGCGACGAACAGTACGAAATCCTTCGCGAAGAAGGCACCGAGCGGGCCTACAGCAGCCCGCTGAACAACGAGCACCGCGAGGGCACTTTCGCCTGTGCCGGTTGCGACCTGCCGTTGTTTTCCTCGGCGACCAAATTCGACAGCCGCACCGGTTGGCCGAGTTTCTGGGCGCCGCTGGACAAGGCCGTGGCCACCCGCCAGGACCGTACGTTCGGCATGGTCCGCGAAGAAGTTCACTGCCGGCGCTGCGGCGGGCATCTGGGCCATGTTTTCGATGACGGCCCGAAACCCACCGGCCTGCGTTACTGCATGAACGGCCTGGCGATGAAATTCGTGCCGAAGACGGTGTGATTCCCTTCCATTCACTTTTTGCAGGTAATCGCCATGTGGCTGCTGGTCCTCGCTTATCTCGGTGGTGTGCTGACAATTGTCAGCCCGTGCATTCTGCCGGTGCTGCCGTTTGTCTTCGCCCGCACCGGGCAACCCTTCGTCAAGAGCGGCTTGCCGCTGCTGACAGGGATGGCACTGACCTTTGCGCTGGTCGCCACATTGGCGGCAGTGGGCGGCGGCTGGGTGGTGCAGCTCAATCAGTACGGGCGCTGGCTGGCGCTGGTGTTCGTCGCGCTGTTCGGTCTGACGCTGTTGCTGCCGCAATTGGCCGAGCGCCTGACCCGGCCGTTGGTGGCGGCGGGCAGCCGTTTGTCGGAGGCGGCGGGCGCCGATGCGCGGCCACGTCCCGCGGCTTCGTTGCTGATCGGCGTGGCCACCGGCCTGCTGTGGGCACCGTGCGCGGGGCCGATCCTGGGCCTGTTGCTGACCGGCGCGGCGCTGCAAGGCGCCAGCATTCAAACCACCTTGTTGCTGCTGGCGTACGCCGCGGGTGCTGCCACTTCCCTTGCGCTGGCGTTGCTGTTGGGTGGCAAAGTCTTCACGGCAATGAAATGCTCCATTGGCGCGGGTGAATGGCTGCGTCGCGGTCTTGGCGCGGCAATGCTGGCCGGTGTCGCGGCGATTGCCCTGGGGCTGGACACAGGGGCTCTGGCGCGGTTTTCCACGGCATCGACCGGCGGTATCGAGCAAGCGCTGGTGGAAAAGCTGAGCGGCAAGTCACCGCGTAGCAGTGAGGCGATGAAGGCGCAAAACCCGGCCGCCGAAGGGACGCTGCCAGTGGCAGACAAGACCCCGGGCACCTTGCCGGTCGAAGGCAACCTGCCGTCGCTGGAGGGCGCCGTGCAATGGCTCAACTCGCCACCGCTCGACGCCCAGGCATTGAAAGGCAAGGTGGTGCTGGTGGATTTCTGGACCTACTCCTGCATCAACTGCCTGCGCTCACTGCCCTATGTCAAAGCCTGGGCCGAGAAGTATCGCGATCAGGGCCTGGTGGTGATCGGCGTGCATGCGCCGGAGTTTGCCTTCGAGCGTGACATCAACAACGTCACCAAGGCCATGAAGGACCTGGGCATCAACTACCCGGTGGCCATCGATAACGAGTTCAGGATCTGGCGCGCCTTCAACAACGAATACTGGCCGGCGCATTACTTTGCCGACGCCCAGGGACGTATTCGTTATCACCACTTCGGCGAAGGCGAGTACGCCGAGTCGGAGCGGGTCATCCAGCAATTGCTGCGCGAGGCGGGTGCGGCCAAGGTCGCGGACGGGCTGATCAGTGCCAAGGCCGACGGCGTGCAAATGGCCCCGGACAACCGCGAAGTGCAATCGCCGGAAACCTACGTCGGCTATCAGCGTGCGGAGCATTTCGTGCCGGAAACCGCGCTGGCGCCGGACCAGGTGGCGGCCTACAACCCACCGGCGCAACTGGCCCTCAACGACTGGAGCCTGGGTGGCCAATGGCATGTCGGCCCGGAGCGGGCCACGGCCAGCGCACCGGCCAGTCGCATCGTCTATCGCTTCCACGCCCGTGACTTGCATTTGGTGCTCGGCCCTGGCGCCGATGGCAAGCCGGTGCGCTTCAAAGTGCTGATCGATGGCAAGGCGCCGGGCGCTGACCACGGCATGGACGTGGCGCCCGACGGCAGCGGCACCGTGACGGACCAGCGTTTGTATCAACTGGTGCGGCAGAGCGGCGGTGTGACCGACCGGACCTTCAGCATCGAGTTTCTTGATCCGGGGGCGTCGGCGTACGCCTTCACCTTCGGCTGATCACTGTTCAACGCTTCAGGAGTTCGCCCCATGAAAACCCTCTTTACCTGGCGCCGTACCCTGCTGGGGCTGGCGGCTGCCGGCATCATCAGCCAATGCTCGGCCTTCTCCTTCGGCGGCGCCGAAGAGGCGGTCATCATTCCACCGCCGAGCCTCGACGAAACCACCCAGGCCCGCAGCGAAACCGCCGTGTTCGCCGGCGGCTGCTTCTGGGGCGTCCAGGGGGTGTTCCAGCATGTCAAAGGTGTGAAAAACGCCGTCTCCGGCTATGCGGGCGGGGCGGCCAATACCGCGCAATACGAGCGGGTCAGCGGCGGCAATACCGGCCATGCGGAATCGGTCGAAGTCACTTTCGACCCCGGTCAGGTCAGCTACGGCACCTTGCTGCAGATCTACTTTTCAGTGGCGCACAACCCGACCGAACTCAATCGCCAGGGACCGGACAGCGGCACCCAGTACCGCTCGGCGATCTTTACCAAAAGCACTGAGCAGCAGCGGGTCGCGCAGGCCTACATCACCCAGCTCGACGCCGCGCATGTCTTCGACAAACCAATCGTGACCAAACTCGAAACCTTCAACGGTTTCTACCCGGCGGAGGAAGAACATCAGGATTTCCTGACCGAGCATCCGACCTATCCGTACATCGTGATCAACGATTTGCCGAAGGTCGCGCAGTTGAAACAGCTGTACCCGAACCGTTACCAGGAACAACCGGTGCTGGTGAAGGCGGGGATGTAAATGGCGCTCAGCGACTGCATGGCCTATTCGGCCGACGGGTGCTTGCCCCACATCTGCATGGCGAATTCGACGAAACGGCGCAACTTCGGCAAGCGGTGGCGATCCTGGGCATAGACCAGGTGCATCGGCCGACTGGGCGGGCAGTAATCGGGCATCAAGGCCAGCAGCTTTCCGTCCTTGAGGTCCTGTTCGACCAGGGCGTCGGGCATCATCACGATACCCATGCCGGTCCGCGCCGCCTGATGCAAACCGGCCGAACTGTTGATCAGCATTGGCCCGCTGACCCCCACGCTGACTTCGCCATCGGGACCGGCCAGGCGCCATTCCTTTTGCACCGATTGCCAGTCATCCCCGGCCGGATAGGCGAAGGACAGGCAGTCGTGATGTCGCAGGTCTTCAGGTGTTTGCGGTGTGCCCCGACGGGCCAGGTATTGCGGTGACGCGCACATGGTCAGGGTGTAGTCGATCAGCGGGCGGGCGATCAGGTTGGAGGGCTCCAGCGCGCCGAGGCGAAACGCCACATCCAGACCGTTTTCCAGCAGGTCCGGGCGTCGGTTGGTCAGTACCACGTCTAGCTTCACCCGTGGGTTTTGCCGGCTGAACTCACTCAGTGCCGGCGCCAGGCGCTCGGTACCGAAGGTCAAGGGGGCGGTGATGCGCAAGGTGCCGCTCGGTTCGTCAAGCGCCTGTTCGGCCAGGCGCTCGGAGTCGGCCACCAGCCCCAACACTTCCAGGCAACGCTGGTAATACGCGGCGCCGAACTCGGTCAGCCGCTGGCGCCGCGTCGTGCGGTTGAGCAGGCGCACACCCAGCCGTTGCTCCAGGGCCTTGAGGTGGTTGCCGACCATGGTCGTGGACATTTCGCACTGCAGAGCGGCGGCGGTCATGCTGCCGGTCTCCACCACTTTGACGTAAACGTTCATTGCCTGGAATAAATCCATTATCAAGCTCTGCTTTTAAATGATTGAAGTTCTGCGGTGTTTATCCAGTTCGGGTGGCTAACCATACTGCAAAAACACCGACCCTTGCTGGAGCTTGATGTCATGACCGCCGCCTGCCTGATGAGCACTTACCAACCCTTGGCCTTGAGTTTCAACAAGGGCCTGGGCACTCGCCTGTGGGATCAGGCCGGTCGCGAATACCTGGATGCGGTCGCCGGTGTGGCGGTGACCAATGTCGGCCACTCCCATCCGAAAATCGTTGCCGCCATCGTTGAGCAGGCCGGGTTGCTGCTGCACACCTCGAACCTCTACAGCATCGACTGGCAACAGCGGCTGGCGCAGAAACTGACCCGGCTGGCGGGCATGGACCGGGCTTTTTTCAACAACTCCGGGGCCGAAGCCAACGAAACCGCACTGAAAATCGCCCGGCTGCATGGCTGGCACAAAGGCATCGAGCAGCCGCTGGTGGTGGTCATGGAGAACGCATTCCATGGCCGCACCCTCGGCACGTTGTCTGCCAGCGATGGCCCGGCGGTACGCCTGGGTTTCAACAAGTTGCCGGGAGATTTCGTCAAAGTGCCGTTCGGCGACCTCGACGCGCTGGACAAGGTGCAACAAGCCTATGGTTCGCGGGTCGTGGCGGTGCTGATGGAGCCGATCCAGGGTGAAAGCGGCGTGCAACTGGCGCCAGCGGGCTATCTCCGCGCCGTGCGCGAACTGTGCAACCGGCGCTCATGGCTGTTGATGCTCGATGAAATCCAGACTGGTATCGGCCGCACCGGCCAGTGGTTCGCGTTCCAGCACGAAGGCATCGTCCCGGACGTCATGACCCTGGCCAAAGGCCTGGGCAACGGCGTGCCCATCGGCGCTTGCCTGGCCCGTGGCAAGGCGGCCGAACTCTTTACGCCGGGCAGTCACGGCAGCACCTTCGGCGGTAATCCACTGGCTTGCCGGGTCGGTTGCACGGTTCTGGAGATCGTTGAAGAACAAGGGCTGCTGGAAAACGCCCGGCGTCAGGGCGAGCGTCTGCTCGACAGATTGCGTACAGAGCTGGCGGGTAACCTGAATGTCATGGCGATCCGTGGTCAGGGGTTAATGATTGGCATCGAACTCAAGCAATCGATCCGCGACCTGAGCCTGATCGCGGCTCGGGATCATGGCTTGCTGATCAATGTCACGCGGGGCAAAACCATTCGTCTGCTGCCGCCGCTAACCATTGATGAGCGGGAGGTGGAGATGATTGTCAGGGGGGTGAGTGGCGTGCTGAAAGAGGCTTGAAATAAGCTCTTTGGGCACCGCAAACCTGTAGGGGCGAGCTTGCTCCCACAGGTTTGCGTCCTAACTGACCGGTATTGCTCCTGGTTCTGAAGCGAAGTCGGTGATTTCTTTCCGATCCATCAGTTGAATCCTGGAACCGACAAACCCTTCGAACAAGCTCTGATGCGCGGCAAAGCCACTTGAGTCGTCACGCGTGCGATAGCTATCTGCCCACTCCAGCAATGCAGTCAATCGTTCGTCATCGTTGGCTTCCCGTCGGCGAATATTGGCGACGCAATCGACATCATCAATACGCAGCCAGATCAGCGCCGTGGCCCGGTGGAGGATTTCGCTGACGATCCAGCCGTAAACCCCTTCGATCACCCAGTGCTCTTCACTTGCCGCGCGGCGCGCCATTCCCAGTGCTTCGTTTCGGGGGCGGGCGATGCTGTGTTCGTCGGACAGCCAGTGAATCTGGTCGAGATCGGTCCAGGGTGCATGTAATTGCTCGGCCAGCCGCTGTGCCAGCCAGCTCTTGCCGGAGCCGGAGTTGCCGATGATCAGGGTTCGGGTGAGGTCCATGGGCGACACCGTTCAAATGTGGGAACAGCTGTCTGCAAGTCGACCTGATATTACCGCTGCTGCCGATCCGATTGTGGGAGCGAGCCTGCTCGCGAAGGCGGCCTGACTGAGTACATATCCGTTTTTTTGGTAACGGCGGCTGGCGGTTTCGCCCTTACGGCGAGTCCCTTTTGGCAAACGCCCCAAAAGGAACCAAAA